>CAIYSH010000291.1 GCA_903928755.1 uncultured Alphaproteobacteria bacterium
CAATTAAGTGAGGTGTCACCTTAATTCCACACTTTCGGACGGTGCCTGTGGAACTCGACGCGACAACCGGCAGCCATGGGGTGTTCGGAATGATGGTCGCGCGCAGGATCGCCCTGACAGATGATAGCATGTTCGTCGGTTAACCCGGCGTTGAACGATGATGCGGGCTCAGGGCCCAAGCCTAGCGATGAAGGTCACGGTCGTTCGATAGGTGCCCGCGTCCTCTGAGAAAATCTCAACCGAAAGGCCACTTACCCGCTCGGCGTTAGTGAGCGCATCAATCACTTTTGGATCAGTGATGCGCCCGGAGGCTTTGATACGCCTCGCCAAGCACCCCGCATTAATGTTGTTGGCCAGCCCCTTTACCATAGTGCTAAGCGGGCCGCTCGAAATAGAGTAGAGATTGTACCTAAGTCTAGCCCCAGATAGACTAGAGTATTTCCGCATCTTGGCATCGTACCCGCTGATCGTACTGTACGATACCGTCTCGCGCTCGTATTTCTCACGTTCAGAGTTTAGACCGTCTCGATAGGTTGCCTGCAACCCAGTGGCTTCGTTGAGCGATTTAAACTCCGAAGATAGCATTTCGCTGTCAGAACACGTAGCGTTGCTTATTCCGATTGATGCGGCAAGGGAGGATACAAGCTCGTTCTGCTGTGTACCTAGGCGCAGAAACTCATCGGCTTGTGTCGATTTTTCAACCCAGCTCGCTCGAAACTCTCGCTCGGTCTTCTCCTGACCTTGCTTGAGCATGTAGGCGGGGTCTTGGGCCTGCGCCGCAACAGGCTGGAGACACATTGCTGCTACTAGAATGGCGAGCCGTGGCATCGTCCCCGTTCCCCCTGGGCTTCGTCTGGAACATAGGTGGAAATCAACCGATTGGTCTAGTCAGACCTATTGGAACCCTCGCCGCTTGAAGGCCAAAGCGTCAGCGGGCGTCAGCTTGAACCATTCGCCGTTCGCTCGCCATTGTGATGGGTTACCTGCGTTAGCTGCGCCCCGCATGGGTATGATTTTGCAATTACGGTGACACCCCACTTAACTCTCCACTACCCCCGCCCTCGGTCCCCGCTGCCAGCACGCGCCCGCTCTCTGCCTCCAACCGCGCCAGGAAGTCCGCAGCACCCAGCGGTCGCCCCACGCTCTCAGCCTGACGCAGGCGCTTGGTGGCGGAGGCTGGGGCGTGGGGAAGCGGGAGTCAATTAAGTGAGGTGTCACCGTAATTCCAAGAAACTATCACCCAGATGAGGGGGAGCCGCACCCTCGCCCCGCTCAGGATCGGCGGTCAGGCCCAGGTTTCATGGCTGAAGTCCGCTCAGAAAATCAGCTTCCTGGCATTGCAGGCAATGCGGGTCACCTTCGGGCCATTGGCGATATAGAGGTGGCCGTCCGCGCCGAATTCGCAATTGGATACCCGGCCGCCGATCAGGCCGATGCGCACGCCCTTGGTGTTGAAGACGCTGAGCCCCTCGCGGGTGGAAGCCCAGATATTGCCCGCCGAATCGACCTTGAATCCGTCGCCGCCGAGAACGCCGATGGCCGGGCCGTCGATATAGGTGCGCCGCTCGGAGGGGTGGCCCTTGCCATCCAGGGTCCAGGCTACCCAGCCAATGCGCTGGGCCGTGGCGTAGAGGGTCTTGCCGTCCGGCGCGAGGCCTATGCCGTTGGGCATGGGAACCGTGCGGTCCACCACCGTGACGGTATTGTCGGGAGCCAAGCGGAAGACACCGGTATAGTTCATCTCCCGCCAGGGGGAGTCCTGGACCCCCTTCAGGCCCCAAGGGGGATCGGTGAAGTAGATCGCCCCGTCCTTGTCCATGACCAGGTCATTGGGGCTGTTGAACCTCTTGCCCTCGAAATCCCGGCAAAGCATGGTCTTGCGCCTGGTGCGCATGTCGATGAAGGCCAGCCCGCGATTGCCGCTGTCGGCCACCACCAGGCCGCCGCGGGCAAGTATCATCCCGTTGGATCCGGCTTCCCGGAACATGGGGCCAGGCGCGACGCCATAGCCCGAGGGCCGCATGAATTCAGTCTGCCCATCCCTGGGGGACCATCGGTGGATGACGTTGGAATTGGGATCTGCGGCCAGCAGATAGCCGTCGCGCCCCCCCACCCAAAGCGGCGATTCGCTGTTCTCGAACCCCTCCATAACCGTCTCGAGCTCTGACCCCGGCGGGATCAGGGCGTCGAAGGACGGATCCAGCCGGCGAATTCCGGGCGCGGGTTGCGGACCCTGAACCGGGCGCGGGGCGGCGGGCGTGTAGCGCAGCATTGCCGGCTCCACGGCCCCTGCGACCGCGCAGGCAAGCCCATTGGCGAAACCACCAGCCAGAATACTCGTCATCATTGCACGTCGGGACCAGGGCGCCTGGCTCATCGTCTGTCTCCTGCGGTCGCGATCAATGCAGCCGGTCAGCAGATCATGTGTATCCTGATCCCGTTGTCTACGGACCCGTGGGCAGGGAGGGGCTCAGCGACGGTGCCAGTCGTCACGGAGTGAGCGCCTCGACAGGGGCGGTGGCGGTCTCAAAGGGTCAGCGCACCCGTCTGCACGGGCGAAGTCATGGGCATCCCATGCAGACGGGTTCGAGGTCGGTGACGGCCCCTCGGCTAGACTTCCGTGACGAACTGGTCGGTCGGGCGGCGGACCTTTTCCAGATTGACCAGCCAGTCGCCCTCTTCCTGACGATAGCCCAGGGGAAGGATCACCACACTGCGCAGGCCGCGGTCCTTGAGGCCGAGGATCTCATCCAGGGCGGCGGAATCAAAGCCTTCCATGGGGGTGGAGTCCACCTCTTCGAAGGCGGCGGCGATCAGGGCAGCCCCGACGCCGATATAGGCCTGGCGGGCAGCATGCTGATAGTTCGCCTCGGCATCCCGCTGGGGATAGGTCGCCAGCAGCATTTTCCGATAGTTTTCCCAGCCCTCGTTCTCGAAGCCCCGGATCTGGTTGGTCAGGTCAAACATGTGGTTGATGCGGTCGGTGGTGTAGTTGTCCCAGGCTGCGAAGACCAGCAGGTGGGAACCATCGGTGATCTGGGCCTGGTTCCAGGCGACGGGCAGGATGCGGGCCCGGACCGCCGGGTCCTTGACTACGATGATTTCATAGGGCTGCAGGCCACTGGAGGTGGGGGCCAGGCGGGCAGCCTCGACGATCCGCTCGACCTTGTCGGCTGGAACTGGCTTGGCGGGGTCCATCTTCTTGGTGGCATAGCGCCAGTTCAGCCGGTCGATCACGGAATGGGTCATGGGGGAGATTTTTCCAAAAGGTCGGCGGACCGGAATGGTCGCCGGAAGGCACATCTAGGATGATATGGGTCGAATGACAGGGCTGTCCGGCCGGACCGGGAGAAATACGCCCCCAGAAATTCTCTGGAGGGCCCGTCCTTCTTTTACAGTCCGTCCAGGCGGCATCCCCGCGCCTCGAGCACCGGCTTCAGCGCCCAGTAGGCGGCCGGGGTCCGCATGAGCGGGATGCGGGGATAGAGGTGGTGGATGATGTGGAACTGCATGCCCATGGAGCCGATATTGCCCGCCGCGCTGCGGAAGCTGCGGGTGTCGCGATAGCGGCCGGTCTCGGTTCCCGGATGATGCGGGGCCCAGCTCAGGTAGAACTGGATGTAGGTCTGGGCGATATGCCGGGGCAGCCACCAGATCAGGGCCGCGACCAGGGCGTGTCCGGTCCAGGCCAGGGTAAAGAGAATGGCGAGATAGCTCAGCTGGAAGACCAGGGCGATCAGACCCGCCCTTTGGGCAGCCGGTGTGCCCAGGCGCTGCAGGGTCGCCCCATAGGCGGCACCGGCCCTGGAGCCTGGCTGGCGGTTGCGGATGCTGTTGAGGATCGAATGCCAGGGCCCCCTGGCCTTGGTGGCGATGTCGGGGTCCAGCTCTGGATGATTGGTGTGCTTGTGGTGCTCAAGGTGGGTCAGGCGTGCCACGTCATAGGGCAGGACCATGGGGATGGTAGACAGGTTCCCCACCAATTCGTTCAGCCAGAACAGCTTGTCGCCTTCCTGAGCGATGATCCGATGCTGGGCTTCATGCGAGGGCAGATAGCTCAGCATGACGTTCAGGGTGGCGATGGGGAAGGCGATCCACAGGGGCAGTATGCCTGACAGGGTCAGGGGCCAGAGGGACAGCCAGACCACCAGATTGCCCAGGCCCCAGCAGATAGAGCCCCAGGGCAGGCCGCCCATGAACTGGTCAGCAATCTGCTTTTCCAGGCGCATGAGCTCCTGGCTGGACAGGGCTGAAAGGTTGTCAGGCAGGGTCACGGTCGACGCGTTCATATCCAACGGCCTTTCCAGGTGGCAAAGGCGCCCCAGGTCCCGCCAATGACCAGCCCGATCCCCAGGGGCGGTACCCCCAGACTGACATGCGACAGGACCAGGACCTCCTTGATCAGAGGTGCCAGAAAGCCGATCCCGAACAGGAAGGGCATGTTTTTCATCAGTGGTCCCAGAATGGCCCGGATCATGGAGAGGGTTCGTCCTGCGAAGGGTTCTGAGGTTCAAACCTGACACGGGTGTCACTTATCTGCAAGTCGGACCCCGATCTGAGCGCCGCAAGATGAAGGATCGGGCACTTGGCGACAATTGCCGGTTTGGCGGTCAGACAGGCTTGTTCCCGCCGAGGGTTTCGGGCTGTCTGTCGCCACAGTTCCAGCAAGGACATGAACCATGCGCGTCGCCCGGCTCACCCTCGTCGCCCTGATCGGCCTGTCGCTCTTCAGCGGCAGGGTCCAGGCTGCAGAACCCCTGCCGACAGGTGCGGAGCACAGCATGGTGGTTTCGGCCCACCGCCTTGCCAGCGCCGCCGGGGTCGAGGTCCTGCGCCAGGGCGGCAATGCCGTCGATGCCGCCGTGGCCGTCGCCTATGCCCTGGCGGTGACCTTTCCTGAGGCCGGAAACATTGGCGGCGGCGGCTTCATGATGGTACGCCTGCAGGACGGTCGCCAGACCTTCATCGACTTCCGCGAAGTCGCCCCCAAGGCCGCCACAGCCAACATGTATCTCGATGCCAACGGCAAGGTCATTCCCGGCCTCTCTGCCAGGGGCTATCGGGCCGTAGCGGTTCCCGGGACCGTCGCGGGGCTGGAACTGGCGCGCAGCAAGTATGGCACCCGTCCCCGGGCAGAGCTGATGGCCCCTGCCATCCGCCTCGCCTCCAAGGGGTTTGCCCTCGACCAGGGCGATGCCACCCTGCTCAATGGCGGTGCCGCCGACTTTGCCAAGGACGCTCCCAGCGCAGCGATCTTCATGAAAACCGATGGCCCCTGGCGCAGGGGCGACCTGTTTGTCCAGGCTGACCTTGGCCGGACCCTCCAGGCCATTTCCGACAAGGGCGCTGACGCCTTCTATCGCGGAGCTCCCGCCGCCAGCATGGTCGCCGCCAGCAAGACCCACGGCGGCATACTGGCCGACGCCGATTTCGCCGCCTATCGCCCGGTCGAACGCACGCCGATGGAATGCGACTATCGCGGCTACCGCGTCGTCGCCGCCCCCCTGCCGAGCTCTGGCGGTGTGGTGATCTGTGAGGTGCTGAACATCCTCTCGGCCTATCCGATGAGCGACCTCGGCTTTCATTCCGCCCAGAGCGTCCACTACATGACCGAGGCCCTGCGGCGCGCCTATCACGACCGCAATGTCAATCTCGGCGATCCGGACTTCGTGAAGGTGGATGTCGCCCGGTTCCTGTCGCCCGATTACGCGGCCCAGCTGCGCCAGGGGATCTCTGCAAACCAGGCAACGCCGTCGGTGTCCCTCGGCGTGCCCGGCGCTGGCCATGAGGGCAGCAGCACCACCCATTTCTCGATCGTCGATGCGCAGGGCAATGCCGTTTCCCTGACCTATACCCTCAATGACTGGTTCGGTGCCCGGGTGACGGCCCCGGGAACCGGGATCCTGCTCAATGACGAAATGGACGACTTCTCCTCGAAACCCGGTGCGCCGAACATGTACGGCCTGGTCGAAGGGGTGAACAATGCCATTGCGCCGGGCAAGCGCCCCCTGTCCTCCATGAGCCCGACCATCGTCACGCGGGACGGCAAGCTCGCCATGGTCCTGGGCACCCCGGGCGGCAGCCATATTCCGACCGGGGTCCTGCAGGTCATGCTCAACATGATCGACCATGGCATGACGGTAACCGAGGCGGTGAATGCCCCGCGTATTCATGCCCAGTGGTTGCCGGATGTGATCAGCTATGAGCCACGCTCATTGAGCGCAGAGACCATGGCCGCCCTGGCCGGCTATGGTCACAGGCTTGAGCCCATGGGGTATCACAACCAGATCGCCGCCATTCTAGTGGGTGGCCCGGCGATCGGGGCACCTGCCCTGGGCGATGACCGGCTCTATGGTGCGATTGATCCCCGCCTGCCCGTGGGGGATGTCGCTGGATACTGAAGCCGGACAGCGCCGCCACTTGATCCTGTAGCCACTGGCGTCAGATCGCCTATAACGTCCGAATGCCTCCTCGCTTGCGACCGACCCGACTTGAATATGTTGTCGATGGCGTGCGCCTGCGGGCCCAGTTGTCTGCCGCCGCCCTGGATGCTGCGGGCGATGAGGTCGAGCAGCGCAAACGGGCCCTGGACATCCTGAAACAGGCCCTGTTCCGCGGCCGCATGATTGCCAAGGAGCGCCTGGAAAATGGTGCCGGCGGGATCGAGACGGCCCGCCTGCTGTCCGGCGTCACTGACGAGGTCGTCACAGCCCTTTATGATTTCACCACGGTCCATGTGTTCAGGGCGCGCAATCCCACCGAGGGTGAACGTCTGGCCCTGATCGCTGTGGGCGGCTATGGCCGGGGCACCCTCGCACCTTTCTCAGACCTCGATCTGCTGTTCCTGCGGCCCTACAAGCAGACCCCCCATGCCGAGAGCGTGATCGAGTACATGCTCTATGCCCTGTGGGATCTGGGCTTCAAGGTGGGCCACGCCTCCCGGACGGTGGAGGAATGCATCCGCCTGTCCAGGGAAGATTTCACCATCCGCACCTCGATCCTCGAGGCCCGGCGCCTGACCGGCGACGCAGCCCTGGCCGATGATCTGACCAAACGGTTCAGGGCCGAGGTGGTCAAGGGCACGGCGGCCCAGTTCGTCGCGGCCAAGCTGAAGGAACGGGATGAGCGCCAGGACCGGGCCGGGGCCAGCCGCTACATGGTCGAACCCAATGTGAAAGAGGGCAAGGGCGGCCTGCGGGACTTGAACACCCTGTTCTGGATCGCCCAGTATCTGCACCCTGTGGCCCAGGTGGACCGGTTGAACGGTGTCATCCAGCTGGACATGTTCGAGCGACGGGAGGTCTCGGCCTTCGTGAGGGCCTTTGATTTCCTGTGGGCCATTCGGTGTCACCTGCACTTCGCCACCGGTCGGCCTGAAGAGCGCCTGACCTTTGACATCCAGCCGGAAATTGCCCGGCGCATGGGCTATGGCGACCGCGGAGATGCCCCGGCGGTGGAGCGCTGCATGCGGCGCTATTTCCTGATTGCCAAGGAGGTCGGTGCCCTGACCCGGGTCTTTGCCGCCAAGCTGGAATCCGAACGGGTCAAGCAGGAGCCCAAAGGTCTGTCCCGCCTGCTGCCCGGGCGGGGCCGTGGTCGCCGCACAGCCCTGGACCCCGGATTTCATGAGGATGGCGGTCGTCTGAATGTCGACGGACCCGAGGTCTTTGAATCAGACCCGGTCAATCTGCTTCGCCTGTTCCGGCTGGCAGACCGCCGGAATCTGGATGTGCATCCCGACGCCTTCACCTATGCCTCGCGTCTGCATGAACTGATCGGACCCAAGGTCCGCCGCGACCCCGAGGCGGCCAAGGTCTTTCTGGACATACTGGCCCATGGCCGCGATCCCCAGCGCATCCTCTCCATGATGAACGAGGCCGATGTCCTGGGCCGGTTCATCCCGGAATGGGGCCGCATCGTCGCCCAGATGCAGTTCAACATGTACCACTCCTATACGGTGGACGAGCATACCCTGCGGGCGGTGGGCGTGATCGCCCAGATCGCGGCAGGTCAGTTCGCCGAGGACCATCCCCTTTCCACCGCTGTCATGCCGCTGATCGACGATCGCGAGGCCCTGTTCCTGGCCATGCTGCTGCATGACACAGGCAAGGGCGGGGCGGGCGGTCAGGAAAAGGCCGGTGCCCGGGCCGCCCGACAGGCCTGCGAGCGTCTGGGCCAGGACCGTCAGAGGATCGAACTGGTCGCCTGGCTGGTGGAGCATCACCTGCTGATGAGCGATACGGCCCAGAAGCGCGATGTTTCCGACCCCCGCACCGTGATTGATTTCGCCCGGGTGGTGGAGACGCCCGAACGCCTGCGACTGTTGCTGGTGCTGACCGTCGCGGACATACGCGCCGTGGGGCCAGGGGTCTGGAACGGCTGGAAGGGCCAGTTGCTGCGGGAACTTTATGCGGCCACCGAAGCCCTGTTCCGGGGTGGTCGCGGATCCGATCAGGCCGCGGCTGTCCGTCGCTATCACGAGAATGCAGCCTATGACGCCCGCATGCGTCTGGTGGCCGTGGATCCGGCGGCCACGGCGTGGGCCCAGTCCATGGAAGATGCCTATTTCACCTCCTTCGGCGACCCCGAGGTCCAGGCTCACGCCCGGCTGGCCAGGACGGCCGAATCCGCGGGGGCCGCCGCTGAAGCCCGTATCCGGCCTGATCTCAATGCGGCTGAGGTCGCCGTTGCGGCGGCCGACCGCCCCAGGCTGTTTGTCGACCTGGCCCAGGCCCTGACCAATGCGGGTGCCAATGTGGTTGGGGCGCGGGTTTTCACGTCCCGTCAGGGTCAGGCCCTGGACGTCTTCTTCGTGCAGGACGCGGCGGGACAGCCCTTCGGACATGACAATCCCCGCGCGCTTCAGCGTCTGGCTGACGTTCTGGCCGGGTCAGGACGGGGCGATCCGGTCAAGGCCGAGACCAAGAAGCTGGGCGATCTGGGCCGCACCGCCGCCTTCGCCATCACGCCCACCGTCATGCTCGACAATGAGGCTTCGGAAGCCTCCACCGTGGTCGAAGCGTCCGGTCGCGACCGGCCGGGCCTGCTGGCGGCCCTGGCAAAGCCGATTGCCGATGCGGGCCTGCTGATCCTTTCCGCCCATATTGACGGCTATGGCGAGCGGGCCGTGGACGCCTTCTATGTGGTGGACAGCGCCGGTAGAAAGGTCGTGGAGCCCAGGGCCATGACGGCGCTCAAGGCCGACCTGATCGCCGCCCTGGAGGACGACCGCGACCAGTCTGTCGTCAGGCCTCGGGCCAATCTGCAGAAGGCCCGCGCCAGTGTCGCCCGCTAAAGGCTCGACCCAATCCAGCGGGCTTATCCGCTCGTCCATGGTCTATTCGGCCTTCACCATGATCAGCAGGTTGTTCGGCTTCCTCCGTGACCTCGTTCTGGCCTATTACCTGGGTGCCAGTGCGACCTTTGCCGCCGACGCCTACAACATGGCCCTGTCCTTTCCGAACCTGTTCCGGCGGATCCTGGGTGAAGGCGCCTTCGCCTCAGCCTTTGTCCCGGCCTATTCAAAGGCCCTTGCAACGGAAGGTGAGGAGGTAGCCGACGTCCTGGCCGCAGACGCCATGGCTGTGCTCGCGGCCGGTGCCCTGGGGGTGACCCTGATCGCTGAGCTGACCATGCCGTGGATCATCTACGCCATCGCGCCGGGCTTCCAGGGGGAAAAACATGATCTTGCGGTGCGCCTCACCCAGATCATGATGCCCTACCTGCCCTGCATGGCCATCTATGCGCACTTGTCAGGCGTGCTGAACGGCAGAAACCGCTTCATCCTGTCTGCGGCGGCTCCGATTGTTCTCAACCTCTGGACCTTGCTCGCCGTCTGGCCGGCCAAGACAACACTTGAAGCGGCCTACTATGCGTCATTCGGGGTTGTGGTCGCTGGCATTTCCCAGGCCGCCCTGCTGTGGTGGGGGGTGCGCAGGTCCGGAGCCAACGTCAACTTCCGCTGGCCACGCCTGACCCCTGACATCCGCAAATTGATCCTGCTGGCCGTGCCTGGCTCGATCGCTGCCAGCGCTACCCAGGTGAACATCTTCGTATCCAGCATGATGGTCAGTCAGGTCAACGGCGCCCGTACCTGGCTGACCTACTGCGACCGGCTATACATGCTGCCGCAGGGTCTGGTGGGTGTTGCCGTGGGCGTCGCCCTTTTGCCACAGCTATCGAGGGCCGTGCACGCCGGGGATCGTGACGCCAGCCAAGGGGCCATAGACGAGGCCATTGTGTTCAGCATGGCCCTGACCCTGCCGGCGGCGGCGGCCCTGCTGGCCATGCCCTTCTTCCTGATCGACGCCCTCTATACCCGCGGTGCCTTCACCACCTTTGACTCCCAATCCACGGCTGACGCCTTGCGCCAATATGCCTGGGGCGTGCCGGCCTTTGTCCTTGCCCAGCTGTTTTCGCGGGTCTTCTTCGCCAGCCAGGACACCAAGACGCCCATGCGATACGCCCTGATCTCGGTGGCGGTGAATGTGGTCGCCGGGGTTTCGCTTTTTGCTGTCATTGGCGTGCCCGGCATTGCGGCGGCCACCAGCCTCGCAGCCTGGGTGAATGTTCTGATGATGGGCATGACCCTTGGAAAACGCGGCCTCTATACGCCAGGCCCGGCGGCGGTTTCTCGGCTTATCCGCATACTGGCGGCGACCGTCGCACTGGGCCTTTTGGCGGGCGCTGCCTCCTACTATCGCGATGTCCTGCAGGGCCTTCTCGGCGGCGTCCACATCGGCCCCCTACGCCAGAAAGAGATCGCCGTCTTCCTGGCCTGCCTGATCATCATGGCCCTTTATCCGGTTCTGCTCTTCGCGTCTGGGGGACTGACCATGGCCCAGGCGCGCGCCGCCCTGCGCCGCCGTCCGAAGGATCCGTCAGCGCCCGTCATTGATACGCCAGACTTGCCCTAGGCCAGGCTAAGGACTAATGCCTCGCCCATGGCTCATACCGGACACTCCGCCTGTCGATGGCGCAGCGCGTAAGATCCGCGCACACGGCGCATCCGCCTTCCTGTCCTTCTTCGTAAAGCCTGATCCATGACCACACCCCGACACCCCCGCGTCCTTTCGGGCGTCCAGCCCACCGGCGCCCTGCATCTGGGCAACTATCTCGGCGCTCTGGTGAAGTTCACCCGGCTGCAGCATGAGATGGAAACCTTCATCTTCGTGGCCGACCTCCACGCCATTACCCAGTGGCAGGATCCCAAGCTGCTGAAGTCACAGGTCCGCGAGATTGCCGCCGCCTATCTGGCCGCCGGCCTCGACCCCAAGATCGCCACCATTTTTCCCCAGTCCGCCGTGCCTGAGCACGCTGAACTGGCCTGGGTATTCAACTGTGTCGCTCGCCTCGGCTGGCTGGACCGCATGACCCAGTTCAAGGACAAGGCGGGCAAGCACAAGGAGCGGGAAAGCGTCGGCCTCTACACCTATCCGGTGCTGCAGGCTGCCGACATCCTGATCTACAAAGCGACCCACGTGCCGGTGGGTGAGGATCAGAAGCAGCATCTGGAACTCACCCGGGACATTGCCCAGAAGTTCAATCACGACTTCGACGTCCCCGACTTCTTCCCCCAGCCGGAAGCAGTAATCGAGGGGCCGGGTGCCCGGATCATGAGCCTGCGGGATGGGACGTCGAAAATGTCCAAGTCCGATCCGTCTGACTATTCGCGGATCAATCTGACGGATGACGCCGATGCCATATTGCAGAAGGTGCGCAAGGCGCGGACCGATCCGGAGCCCCTTCCCGAGACCCTGGAAGAACTGAAGGCGCGTCCGGAAGCCCAGAATCTGGTTGGCATCTATGCGGCGCTTGACGGTCGGACGTCGGCCGATGTGCTGACGGAGTTCGCAGGAGTGGGTTTTGGCACATTCAAGCCCCGACTTGCCGATCTGGCCGTGGCCAAGCTGGGCCCCGTAGGCGAGGCCATGCGCCGCTACATGTCCGACCCCGCCGAGATCGACCGCATTCTGACCGCAGGTGCCGCGCGGGCAAGGGAGGTGGCCGCGCCAACCCTGGCCGAGGTCAAGTCCATTGTCGGTTACTGGGCCGGATGAGACCCCCTTGCCATGACTCAGCGGGCAGGCCACCGTCCGCCCCATGAGCCCACGCAAGTTCCTTGTCATTGCTGACGAGAGCGCCGAGTTTCAGGCGGCCCTCCGCTTTGCCTGCCGTCGGGCACGCTCCACCGGCGGTCATGTGGCCCTGCTGAAGGTGATCGAGCCCGCCGTGTTCGAACACTGGAGTGGCGTCCGTGACGAGATCGAACGTCAGGCCCGGGCGGCAGCGGAGCAATCCCTTCAGGCCCTGGCCGAGTTCATTGTCTTTGAAACCGGTTCGGCACCGGAGTTCATCATTGTAAGGGCCGACAATACCCGCGTCGCCCTCAGGGATGTGATCGGCAATGATCCCGACATCAAGATCCTGGTCCTGGCCGCTGCGGTGGGTGGGCGGGGTCCTGGACCCCTGGTGACATCCATCGCCAAGGAAGGGGTCAAGTGGGGCTCCCGCAAGGTGCCGGTGACCATAGTGCCTGGTGATCTGACAGACGAAGAAATCGCCGACCTCGCCTGAGGTCCCCAAAAAGCCGAGAGGGCCCCATGAACCGTAAGCTCGCCCTGGTGACTGGCGCCTCTGCCGGGATCGGTGCCGCCCTGGCCGGTGTCTATGCCCGCCAGGGATATGACCTTGCCTTGACGGCACGACGCGCTGACCGCCTGGAAACGATCGCGGCGGAGATCGCCCAGCGATTCGGGGTCGAGGCCCTGACGATCGCAGCGGATCTAGAGGACCCCAAGGCACCGCAGGCAATTCTCGACCATCTGGCAAACCATGGCCGCCATGTGGACGCCCTGATCAACAATGCAGGCTATGGCCTCACCGGAACCTATGCGACGACGACCTGGGAGGATCAGGCCAGGTTCATCCAGGTCCTGCTGACCGCGCCGTCAGAACTGGCGCACAAGGTGCTGCCAGGCATGATCGAGCGCCGGTTTGGCCGGATCATCAATGTCGCATCCCTGGCCGGTCTGGTTCCGGGTTCCGAAGGCCACACCCTCTATGGTGCCGTGAAGGGTTATCTGATCAAGTTCTCGCAGAGCCTGCATCTGGAGACCCTCTCCACCGGCGTCCATGTGAGCGCCCTGTGCCCGGGCTTTACCTATTCGGAATTCCATGATGTGACGGGCACACGGGACCAGGTGCATCAGATCACCCCGGACTGGCTGTGGATGAGCGCTGACCAGGTGGCGGTCGCGGGCTATGAGGCGGCCGAAGCCAATCGCCCCATCAGGGTGCCAGGTGTCCCGAACAAGATGATCGCTGCCCTCGCCAAGCTCGTGCCTGATGATCTGGCCATGGCGCTCATGGCGTCCCAGAGTACGAAGTTCCGGAAAATCTAGAGGCGCGGGCCGGCACCCCGTTCAAGGAGCACCGGCCCGCAGCCAGCTTATTTTGCCGAAGCGGTCTTGGCGGCCGCAGCGTCGGCCTGGGCGTTGTGGGCTTCCTTCAGGATATAGGCCCGGAGGTCTTCCACATCTGCCGCATTCAGGAAGCGGGCGAAGCTCGCCATGCCGTTGGCCTTGCGGGCCCCGTCGAGCACCACCGATTTGAAGTTCTCGGCAGAGGTCAGCATCTGTGACTTGCGCAGGTCAGGCAGGAAGGCACCCGAAGCGCTGGGGCCGTGACAGACCTGGCAGTTCTCGTGATAGAGGGCGAAGCCCTTGTCGGCATTGCCTGGGGCCGGGATCTTGCTGAGATCCAGGTCCGGAACCACGGGAATGTCATAGGCCTTGGCCTGGGCTGTGCCACCCAGCTTGAACACCATAAGACGACCCGGCAGGCGTGGCTTGTTGCCCAGCAGCACCGAGGCCGAGACCGGACCGCCGCCGCCATAACCCACCATGACGGCCACATACTGCTCACCGTCGATCTCGTAGGTAGAGGGGGCCGCGACCACGCCATTGACGGTTTCATAGTTCCACAGCTTCTTGCCGTTGGCGGCGTCATAGGCGACGAACTGGCCTTCGCCTGCGCCCTGGAAGACCAGACCGCCCGCCGTCGACATGATGCCGGCGTTCCAGAAGTAGGGGTGTTGCACGGTCCAGCGGGCCTTCTGGGCGACAGGGTCCCAGGCGATCAGCTCGCCCTTGAACATGGAGGCCATGCCCGCCAGCACCGCCTTGTCCGTGGGCAGGGCGTTGGCCAGGAAGTCGGTGCCGACATTCCAGGTTCCGGGACGATACTTGAAGTCCTTGATGTTGGTGTAGGCGAAGGGCGAAGCCTGGGCCGGGATATAGACCAGTCCTTCCTTCGGGTTGAAGGCCATGGGATGCCAGTTGTGGGCACCCAGGGGACCCGGCAGCTGCATGGAGGGTTTGTCCGCATAACGGGCACCAGGGGTTTCAACAGGCCGGCCTGTCTTCATGTCCACACCTGTGGTCCAGGTCTGGGGTACGAAGCCCTTGGCCGAGATCAGCTGGCCGGTAGCGCGATCCAGCACGTAGAAGAAGCCGTTCTTGGGGGCCTGCATGGCCACCTTGCGGGGCTTGCCGTCAATGGTCAGGTCCGCCAGCATGATGTGCTGGGTGGCCGTATAGTCCCAGCTCTCGCCAGGTGTGGTCTGATAGTGCCAGACATATTCACCGGTGTCTGGTTTCAGCGCCAGGATGGACGACACGAACAGGGTGTCACCCTTGCCCTGGGAGCGCTTCAGATGGTTCCAGGGCGTGCCGTTGCCGACCCCCAGATAGACAATGTCCAGGTCCGGGTCATAGGCCATGGAGTCCCAGATGGTTGCGCCGCCGCCGGTCTTCTTCCAGACATCGCCGAACCAGGTGCCGTTGACCTTCTCCGCCAGGATCTTGTCTGATGCCTCGCCATCGGCCTTACCCTCGGGGTTCGGGGCCGTATAGAAGCGCCAGACCTTCTTGCCGGTGGCGGCGTCATAGGCTGTCACATAGCCGCGCACGCCGTATTCTGCGCCGCCATTACCGATCAGGACCTTGTCCTTGATGATCCGGGGGGCGCCGGTAATGGTGTAGGGCTTGGAAGTGTCCGTCGTCTGGACCGACCAGGCCTGTTTGCCGGTCGCTGCGTCCAGGGCGATCAGGCGGCCGTCGAGCACGCCCACATAGACCTTGCCCTTCCAGACCGCGACCCCGCGATTGACGACGTCGCAGCAGGCGTCAAAGCCCTTGGAGCCATCGATCTTGGGATCAAAGGACCACTTCAGCGCGCCGGTCTTGGCGTCGAAGGCATAGACCTTGGACCAGGCCGTCGTGGTGTAGAGAACGCCATCAATCATCACTGGCGTGGCTTCCTGACCGCGGTCGGTGTCGAACTCGTGGTACCAGGCCAAGCCAAGCTTGCTGAC
>CAIYSH010000292.1 GCA_903928755.1 uncultured Alphaproteobacteria bacterium
CCCCGATCACCTCACAGCCCAGCCTTTGCAGCTCTATGGCCACTTCCTTGCCCAGTTCGCCGCACCCCAGCAGCATGACGCGGATGGCAGATGGCGAGAGGGGGGTTCCAAGGCGCATGATCAGATCCTAGCCCAGTCTGGCCTTGGCAGCGGCGACCACCGCTTCAGCCGTAATGCCGAATTCCTTGTAGAGACGCTCGGCCGGTGCGCTGGCCCCAAATCCGGTCATGCCCACAAAGGCCCCGTCTTCACCAATGAACCGCTCCCAGCCATAGGAGACCTGGGCCTCAACGGCGACGCGCACAGGGGCCTTGCCGATGACTTCGGCCTTGTATTTCGCCGTCTGGGTCTCGAACAGATCCCAGCAGGGTGTGGAAACAACCCGGGTGGGAATGCCTTCAGCTTCCAGCATGTCACGGGCCGCGACGGCGATGGAGACCTCGGTGCCCGAAGCGAAGATCGTCACCTTTGCAGCGGCGCTGGCGGCCTTGAGCTCGTAGGCACCCCTGGCCGACAGGTTTTCCGAGGCGGCTTCGGTGCGGACGGCAGGAACCTTCTGCCTGGACAGGGCCATGACCGAGGGCGTCGCCTTGGTCGACAGGGCCAGCTTCCAGCACTCGGCGGCCTCGATGGCGTCAGCAGGGCGATAGACATTGAGGTTCGGGATCATCCGCAGGGAGCCCACATGCTCGACAGGCTGGTGGGTTGGACCGTCCTCGCCGACCCCGATGGAGTCGTGGGTCATGACGTGGATGACCCGGGTTCCCATCAGGGCCCCGAGCCGGATGGCGGGACGGCTGTAATCGGAGAACACCAGGAAGGCGCCTGAGAAGGGGATGATCCCCCCGTGCAGGGCCATGCCGTTCATGGCGGCGGCCATGCCGTGTTCACGGACCCCATAGTGAACATAACGGCCGTCATAATCAGGCAGGTCGAAGGCCTTTGTTCCCTTCACATAGGTATTGTTGGAGCCGGTCAGGTCAGCCGAGCCGCCGATCAGTTCCGGAATGGCCGGAACCAGATGCTCAAGTGCCGTTCCCGAGTGCTGGCGGGTCGCCGCCGCCGGCTTCGAGGTCACGGCCTGTTCGATATAGGCGTCGAGTTTGGCGAAGGCGTCGGCAGGCAGGTCGCCATTGATGGCCCTTTCAAACTCCGGCTTGTGGCTGGATCCATCCAGGCGTGCGTGCCATGCCTTGCGCGCCCTGCCGGCCTTGCGACCGGCGGACCGCCAGGACTTCAGCACTTCATCAGGCAGTTCGAAGGGCGGCAGGTCCCAGCCCATGGCCTTGCGGGCGTCGGCGATTTCGGCATCCATGAGGGCGTAGCCGTGGCTGTGGGGATCGGCTTCCTTGGGGCCGGCACCCTTGGAGATCCTGGTCTTGCAGGCAATCAGGGTTGGCCGGTCCTGTTTTGTCGCCCATCGCATGGCCGCCGCAATCTTTGTAAAGTCATGGCCATCGACGGCCTTGACCGCCCAGCCATAGGCCTTGAATCGCGCCAGCTGGTCGCCAGTCTCGGCGAGGGTGGCATAGCCGTCTATGGTGGTGTTGTTGTCATCGAACAGGACCGTCAGCTTGCTCAGCTGCAGGCGCCCGGCCAGGGATGCGGCCTCATGGCTGATGCCCTCCATCAGGCAGCCGTCGCCAGCAATGACCCAGGTGCGGTGATCTACCAGATCCTCGCCAAAGCGTTTGGCCAGATGCCGCTCGGCCATGGCCATGCCGACGGCGGTGGCTATGCCCTGGCCCAGGGGACCGGTGGTGGTCTCCACGCCAGGGGTGTGGCCGTATTCCGGATGGCCCGGGGTATTGGATCCCCACTGCCGGAAGTTCCGGATCTGGTCCATGGTCATGGCCTTGAACCCCGTCAGATGAAGCAGGGAATAGAGCAGCATGGAACCATGCCCTGCGGAGAGCACGAACCTGTCCCGATCGGCCCAGTCTGGGCGTGCCGGGTCATACTTCAGGAACCGGGTCCAGAGCACCGTGGCAACATCTGCCATGCCCAGGGGCATGCCCTGGTGGCCGGATTTTGCGTGGTGAACGGCATCCATGGAAAGAACGCGGATCGCATTGGCCATGGTCTGAATGGGCGCGGGCATCATGAGCTTCCGGAGCGTGAAAAGGAACGTGCGGGCGCGGGGTCGCACGCAAGCGATTTACGGTCAAGGAACGTAACGGGTTTCAGGCACCGCCCCTGCCGGTCTATAGTCTGGCTGACACAGTTCGGAGAGGGACATGGACCGCGACGAAAGCCTATTTGATCAGGCCGTCAAACGTTTGGATCGCGCGATTTCTCTGGTTGAGCAGAAGCTCACAGCCAGGAGTGCGCCGACGCCTTCCACAGCAGTGGAACATGAGCGACTGGCCCAGGCCCTGGCTCAGTCCCGGGCCCGGGAACGGGAGCTGGAAAGCGCAGGGGCCGAGGCGTCTGCCGCCCTTGCCAGGGCGATTGAGGAAATCAACGCCGCACTGGAAACCCAAAGCGAGGACGCCTGATGGCTCAAGTCAAGGTCTCGGTGAATGGCCGCCCCTATGCGGTAGGCTGCGAGGACGGCCAGGAAGCGCATCTCCTGGAATTGGCGCGCCTTTTTGACCAGCAGGTCCGTAGCGTATCGAAAGATATGGGCCAGCTCGGCGATACCAGGCTGTTTCTGATGGGGGGCCTTCTGCTCGCCGACGAACTGACCGACGCCCGGGCGCGCCTTGCCGTCATGCAGAACGAGCATGCCCGTCTGCAGTCGGAATTTGCACGGCTCGAAACCCGCTCAACCCTGGCCCTGGAAAACGCGGCCCGGAAGCTGGAAAAACTCGCAGCGGAATAATCGCGCGATCGCCTCTGACAATTTCCGCGCAATGCCCTATTCTATGCAGCGGCGGGTCTTGCTGCGGCTCGCGTCGAAGGCAACATATCCCAGCGACCTTAATTGTCTCGAAGGGAGCTGTCCCTGTCTTGGCCCGTGGGCCTGGGCATTACGGCGCCCACCTGGTTTACCAGGTCGAGGGGATTAAACCGCCCTTCACGGTCCTCGCGGCGCCGCCACCCGACCTGTATGGGGGTCAGCATGACCTCGAAGCATGATCTCCGTCGCGATCAGCGGGCCCTGCGCCGGTCCCTGGCCTCAAGGGTTCCGGGTGCAGCCGCCATGGCCGCAGAAAACCTTCCGGCGGATCTGCGTTCTGCCATCGTGGGTGGCTATCTCCCCGTGGGCAGCGAGATGGATCCGGGGCCTGTCCTCCAGCATCTGGTGGCGCGGGGGGCGAAACTGGCCCTTCCTGTCTGTCTGGCCCCCGAACGGCCCCTTATCTTTCGCGCTTTCTGCGCTGGTGATCGTCTGGTGCCGGATGCACAGGGTCTTGCGGCTCCAGCCCCTTCGGCAGAAGTCCTGGTTCCGGATGTCCTGATCCTGCCCCTGCTGGCCTTTGACGCGCATGGCGGGCGACTGGGGCAGGGGGGTGGCTATTATGACCGGACCCTTCAGGCCTTCAGATCGGCTGGCAGGGTATGGGCCATAGGTCTCGCCTATGCCTGCCAGGAGGTCGATTGCGTCCCGGTCGACGGCATGGATCAATCCCTCGACGCCATTCTCACGGAAACCGGCTATATCGTGCCGAAAAGAACCTAGGACCCAACGGATGCGCTTTGCTTTTTTCGGTGATGTGGTCGGCCGCGCCGGTCGCGACGGCCTGGCCGATCATCTGCCAGACCTCAAGCGGCGACTGGGTCTGGAGTTCGTCATCGTCAATGCCGAGAACGCAGCTGCGGGCTTTGGCATTACCGAAAATACCGCGCGGGAACTCTTCGAGGCCGGTGCCGATTGCCTGACCCTGGGCAACCATTCCTGGGACCAGAAGGAAGCCCTGACCTATATCGTACGAGAGCCCCGGCTGATCCGGCCCCTGAATTATTCAGTCCTGTCAGATGCGCCAGGCCGGGGTGCCAACCTGTTCGAGACCGACAGCGGAAAGCGCATACTGGTAATCAATCTGCTGGGTCGGGTGCACATGGACAGCCTGGACGACCCCTTCAGTGCCGTGGACCGGGAGCTGGAAAAATGCCCCCTTGGCCTGGCCGCGGACGCCGTTGTGGTCGACATGCACGCCGAGGCGACCTCGGAGAAAATGGCCATGGGCCATTTCTGCGATGGCCGCGCCAGCCTTGTGGTGGGAACTCACACCCATGTGCCGACCGCCGACTGCCAGATCCTCAATGGCGGCACGGCCTATCAGACCGACGCCGGAGCCTGCGCCGACTATGACAGCGTGATCGGCAACCAGAAGGAAGAACCCCTGCGCCGCTTCACAACCCGCATCGCCGGGGGCCGCTACAAGCCGGCAGAAGGTCCGGCTACGGTGTGCGGCGTCTTTGTGGAAACTGATGACCGCACCGGTATGGCTGTGCGGGTAGAGCCCATAAGGGTCGGGGGCAGGCTGTCCCAGACCATTCCCGACCTGACTGTCGCGGTCGGCTAGTCCCGCCCCCCGGGAGACACAGGGCTCGGGAAACATTGCGCGGACGGTTCTATGGGCCCATGTTTCGGCAAGAAACCCCCATGGGAGATGTGAAAATGTTCAAATTCCTGGTCCGGCTGGCCTTCGGAGCTGTTGGCCTGGCCCTTGCGGCACATCTTGTGCCCGGGGTCTCTTATGACACCCTCACGACCCTGGTTCTGGCAGCCTTGCTGCTCGGTGTGGTCAACGCCGTCGTCCGGCCGATCCTGTTCATCCTGACCCTGCCCCTGACCTTCGTCACCTTGGGGCTCTTCCTGCTGGTCCTGAACGGCGGGATGATCCTGCTGGTTGCCTTCCTGCTGAAGGGCTTTGTGGTTCAGGGTCTGGTCGCTGGCATACTTGCGGCCGTTGTCACAGGCTTGACCAACTGGGTCGGTGCCATGGTCATAGGTGACCTGACACCCAGCCGTCGGGTCTGAGCTTTCCGCAAAGAAAAAGGGCGGGGCCATTCGACCCCGCCCTCGATCTTGATCGACTTTGGTTTGGATCTAGAAGTCCATGTCGCCCATGCCGCCCATGCCGCCGCCGGGCATGCCGCCGCCGCCGGCGTTAGCCTTCTTGGGGCTTTCGACGATGGCTGCTTCGGTGGTGATCATCAGGCCGGCGATCGAGGCCGCGTCCTGCAGAGCCGTACGGACCACCTTGGCAGGGTCCATGACGCCAGCTGCGATCATGTCCACATACTCTTCGGTCTGGGCATTGAAGCCGAAGGAGGCGGAGCTGTTTTCCAGCACCTTGCCAACCACGATCGAGCCTTCAACGCCGGCGTTTTCGGCGATCTGACGGATCGGAGCCTGCAGGGCGCGACGGACGATGGCCACGCCGGCTTCCTGGTCGGCATTGTCGCCCTTGAAGCCGTCCAGGATCCTGGAGGCCTTGAGCAGAGCCACGCCGCCACCGGGGACGATGCCTTCTTCCACCGCAGCGCGGGTGGCGTTCAGGGCGTCGTCGACGCGGTCCTTGCGCTCTTTCACTTCGACTTCAGTCGAGCCACCGACGCGGATGACCGCAACACCACCGGCCAGCTTGGCCAGACGTTCCTGCAGCTTTTCCTTGTCGTAGTCGGACGAGGTGTCTTCGATCTGACGCTTGATCTGGCCGATGCGGGCTTCGATGCCGTCCTTGGCGCCTGAGCCGTCAACAATGGTGGTATCGTCCTTGGTGATGGAGACCTTCTTGGCCTTGCCCAGCATTTCCAGGGTGACGTTTTCCAGCTTGATGCCCAGGTCTTCGCTGATCAGTTCGCCGCCCGTAAGGATGGCGATGTCTTCCAGCATGGCCTTGCGGCGGTCGCCGAAGCCCGGAGCCTTGACGGCTGCAACCCGAAGGCCGCCGCGCAGCTTGTTGACCACCAGGGTAGCCAGGGCTTCGCCTTCGACGTCTTCAGCGATGATCAGCAGGGGACGGCCCGACTGGACAACGGCTTCCAGCACCGGCAGCAGGGGCTGCAGCGAGGTGAGCTTCTTTTCGAAGAGCAGGATGAGGGGCTCGTCGAGCTCGACTTCCATCTTTTCAGCGTTGGTGATGAAGTAGGGGGACAGATAGCCCCGGTCGAACTGCATGCCTTCGACGACGTCGAGTTCGGTTTCGGCGGTCTTGGCTTCTTCAACCGTGATCACGCCTTCATTGCCGACCTTGTCCATGGCCTTGGCAATCATGTCGCCGACGGCGGCATCGCCATTGGCCGAGATGGTGCCGACCTGGGCGATTTCGGAGTTGGCGGTGACCTTGCGCGAGGTGTTCTTGATTTCCTCAACGACCTTGGCAACGGCCTTGTCGACACCGCGCTTCAGATCCATCGGGTTCATGCCGGCCGCGACGGCCTTGAGGCCTTCGGTGACGATGGCTTGAGCCAGGACGGTGGCGGTGGTGGTGCCATCGCCGGCCTTGTCGTTGGTCTTGGAAGCGACTTCCCGGATCATCTGGGCGCCGAGGTTCTCGAAACGGTCAGACAGTTCGATTTCCTTGGCGACGGAAACGCCGTCCTTGGTGGAGCGCGGAGCGCCGAAGGACTTCTCGATCACCACATTGC
>CAIYSH010000293.1 GCA_903928755.1 uncultured Alphaproteobacteria bacterium
CTGGGTCGAGGTCGAGGACGGTCAGGGCGGCACCTATCGCTCACCCGCCGCCCCGGCCGTGTTCCCAGGCGCGGACATGCCCGCCAGGCCTGCCTATCCGGGCATTGGCCAGCATACCCGGGTGGTGCTGGGTGAACTTGGCTACAGTGACACGGACATTGAGGCGATGATTGCTGACGGCGCGGCCGCCTAGCCGGTAAAGATCCAGCTGCCGGTGAGGCTGGTCAACTGGACGCCGACCAGAATGACCTGATCGCCATTGCCCATGTCGATGACGGTGTCGGCACCGACCTGGCGCAGGACATAGGTGGTGCCGGGATCGAGCTGGACCCGGTCGCCTTCGGCCAGGGAGAAATCCTGGACCTGGTCTATGCCGGCACCCGAAAAGCTGTGGAAGATATCGGCACCGGCGCCGCCGCTGATGGCGTCTGCCCCCCGGTCGCCGGACAGCCAGTCATTGCCAGCGCCCCCGATCACCCAGTCATCGCCCTGGCCACCACGGACCAGGTCATTGCCGTCATCGCCATAACAGGTGTCGTCACCGAGATTGCCGTAGACAATGTCGGTGCCAGCATCCCCATAGAGGACGTCATTGTCCTTGCCTCCGACAACCCAGTCATCGCCAGCCCCGCCATGGGCCGTATCATTGCCCATATTGCCATTGATGTCGTCAAAGCCCGTGCCGCCGAAAAGGCTGTCATTGCCATCTTCGCCCCGCAGGTAATTGCTGCCCGAAGGGTCGGTAATGGTGTCATTTCCAGCCCCGCCGAAAATGGAATTGTCGGCGGCATTGCCGGCAATCGAATCCGCACCGGAGCCTGCCTTCACATTTTCGACCGTCGTATTACTGGTAATGAAGACATTGTTTTCCCACTGGAAAACCTTGGCTGTGTCCGAGAACAGCCCGGCTATGTAGGCGGGTGAATAGGTCGGGAACTGCGCCTGCCAGTAAGCAATCTGATCGGAGGCCCTGTAGTAATCGACACTGGACCAGGTCCCGGGCATGAGGTTGATGATCGAGACCCGGGTATGGGTGGACAGATCAATCGTATCGACTCCGGACGGGTCATAGATGGTCTGAAAGGTCGGCGCAGACTGATTGAAGGTGAAGGTGTCTGCCCCTGCACCGACCAGGGTCTCGGCACCATAGATCTGCTGGATGACCTGGATGTCGAAGGCCATGGGCGTGGTGGGATTGACCCACTCGCGGGATGAATACAGCAGGTTGTCTGCGCGACGCTCGAAGGAAACGAGGTATTCGCCGATATTTGTATAGGACATGATGCTGTAGCGGGCACTGTCCAGGGCCGCTGGAAGCGGGGCCGAACCTTCAAAGGTGTGATTGAGGCCAAGGGTGTGACCCACCTCATGCATCAGGGCCATGAAGTTGTAGGTTCCGACGCTGAAGCTTTCCGTCACATGCTCCGCGTTGATCCAGACATCATAAAGACGTCCGAAATTCGTGACGTAGTAGTTTTCCAGATATGACTTGGTGAAAGACGGATTGGACGTGATGTAATTTTCGAGATTGCTGGTGGAAGCATACCCCCAGATGGTGCTCAGATCTGTATCAGTACTGAATGCGACCCGGACTGTGGTCTGCTGGGTCGCCGGATTGGTATGGGTGAAATTGGGTGAGATGACGCGGTCCCAGGCACTGACGGCCAGATCAAGAGCGGTCGCCTGGGCAGCACCCAGCGGGGTCCAGACATTGGGGTCCAGGGGTTCGTTATTGGTGGCGGAATAGCCATCCCAGACCTGACCGGTCTGGGGCGCACCATAGGTAAAAAACCCGGCGGGAATGTAATTCCCGCGATAATGGAGTGCCGCGAAAATCTCGGCTGATGTCAGATCCGCCACATGCCACTCCAGGCCCAGACAGGAAAACCTGTCTGATTGATAGGCCAAGTGCGGACGATCTCAAGCCTAAAGCCGTCAGTTGCCCTTGCCATGACTTGCCTCGGAGAGGACACGCAGCATCTCGGTTGAAAACATCGAGCCGGTCAGGCGGCTGGTATTCTGGCGGCCGGCATTCTGGCCCCCGCCCATCCCAAGGGTGTCGGCGTCCTGGGAGCCACGCAGGATAAGGTCAACCAGCTGATCCTGCTCGCGTTTGCGGTCAGCCTGCCTGGCTGAGGCATACTGGATGAATCCGGAGTCGGGGGCCGCGACAGGAGCAGGTACCGACCTCTGCGAGTCGCCGCCGCCAGCCGCCCTTGTGAGGTTGGCATAGACTTCGCCGACTGTGGCCGGGCGACCATCCCGGTAGAAGATTGACCTGTTGGAGGCCGCCGCATCGGGAAACAGGCTGGCCGCCGTTGCACCCGGACGGGTCTGCACGGCCTCGATCAGTCGTGCAGATCCCTGGGGCCCCAGGAAATGGGCGGCATAAAGTTCACCGCCAGTAGGAGCCCGCCCTGTGCGCCCGCGCAGATAGGAGGCGTGATCGGAAGCCAGTTCACCCGCCATCAAGGATGAGGCATGGGGATCAAGCTTGAGGTCCATCACCGCCTTGCGGGCCTCGGCCCCATCCACGTGATAGTGGCCATCGGGCCCCTTGGTTATCAGCTCGGCATAGCGGCCATAGCCGTATTTCGTGCCGTGCTGCTTGAGCGTGGAAAGCCAGGTCTGGTCGACAAACTGGAACAGACCCGCCGCAGAGGAGGTGGAGGCCTTGGCCCGGGGATTGAAGCTGCTCTCCCGGTTGGCGGTCTTCATCAGAAAGGTGAAATCGACGCCCGTCGCGGTCGACGCACGCTGGATGGCCGCCTCTACGACCCCTCGCAATCCCTGAATAGCCATGCCTCCATGTGCAGGACTTATGGTTAACGACGCGCTAACCATGACCCAAAAGGCAACGCTTCCCTAGCGTCAACATTCGGCCGCAATCAGAGCGCGCACTTGCCTGCAGGCGCCCCATCAGAGGCGCCGCCAACAGGAAGGAATGATCAGATGATTGCGCGAGTTCCAGCCTTTCCAGGCCTGCCCCAGCACCGGTCCCAATCCCCCCGGTTCACGACACCGGTGGTCCTTGGAGTCTCGGTAGCCCTTCACATTGGCCTCTTCGCCTATCTGGCGGTGCAGAAATTCACGGCGCCGGTCGCGGACGAGGTCGCCACGATTGATCCCGTCACGAACATCACACTTGCGCCCTGGGATCCCCCCAGGTCCGACGAGCCTGTGGTCAAGCCGCCGCCCATCCACAACCCGGTCATTGTCGACAGGGTGCCGCCGATCTCCCTGCCCATCAAGGTTGAACCGCCGACCCATGTGGGCACCCAGACCGGGCATGTCGAGACCCTCACAAATACCGGACCCCTGATCACTACCCCGCCGGACCCTGACCCTGTGATCACCTCGCCATCCTGGATCCGCAAGCCTGGCGCGAAGGAGTTCGCCCGCTTCTATCCGGACCGGGCCCTGCGCATGGAAAAGGCCGGGTCCGCCATACTGGCCTGCCGGGTCACCGGCGCTGGCGCCGTAGTCGGATGTCAGCTGGCGTCAGAAACCCCGGCTTCCTACGGATTCGGAGAGGCGGCCCTGAAGCTCGCCCCCTACTTCCAGCTCTCGCCGCCCATGCGTGACGGTCGCCCCATCGAGGGCGCCGGCATCCAGATCCCGATCCGCTTCAGTCTGGGAGGATAGGCCGCACCGACAAGCCCCCGTCAGTAGCTCTTCGCCAGCCCCAGAACGCGCTCGGCGATGAAGTTGAAGACCATTTCGCGACTGATGGGGGCGATGCGGGCGATCATGGCCTCGCGGAAATAGCGTTCCACGTCGTATTCCTTGGCATAACCCATGCCCCCGTGGGTGAGGATGGCTGTCTCGCAGGCGTTGAAGCCGGCCTCGGCCCCCAGATACTTGGCGCCATTGGCTTCGGCACCGCAGTCCTTGCCCGCATCGAACAGGGCGGCGGCCTTGAAGGCCAGCAGGTTGGCGGCTTCCAGCTCGATCCAGGCCTTGGCCAGGGGATGGGCTATGCCCTGGTTCTGGCCGATGGGCCGACCGAAGATCACCCGTTCCCTGGCGTAGTTGGCGGCCCGGGCCAGGGCGGCGCGGCCCAGGCCCACGGCCTCGGCGGCGAACAGCACCCGCTCGGGATTGAGACCGTCCAGCAGGTAGTAGAACCCCCTGCCCTCCTCGCCGATCAGATCCTCGGCGGGAACCTCCAGATTGTCGATGAAGACGCTGTTGGACTCGATGGCCTTGCGGCCCATCTTCGGAATGACCGTGGCGCTGATCCTGCTGCGGTCAAAGTCTGTGTAGAACAGGCTGAGGCCCTGAGCCGGCTTGGCGCACTCTTCCTTGGGCGTGGTCCGGGCGATGATGAGGATCTTGTTGGCGCGCTGGGCCATGGTGGTCCAGACCTTGCGACCGGAAATCACATAGCCGCCATTGGTCCGGACGGCCCGGGTGGTCAGGCTGGTCGTGTCAAGCCCAGAGTCCGGCTCGGTAATGCCGATGCAGATCTTGTCCTCGCCGGAGATGATCCGCGGAATGGCCTTCCTCTTCAAGGCCTCGGAGCCATACTTTGCCACAGGCATGGGCCCGAAAATATTCAGGTGCATGGCGCTGGCGCCTGTAAAGCCCGCGCCCGACTGGGCCACAGCCTGCATCATGATCGAGGCCTCGGTCAGGCCCAGGCCCGCGCCACCCAGATCCTGGGGCATGACTGTCCCGAACCAGCCGCCTTCGGCCATGGCCGCGATGAAGGCTTCAGGGAATTCCCCGGTCTCGTCGGTCCTGCGCCAGTAGTCGGCGTCGAACCGGGCGCAGACCCGGGTGACGCTCTCGCGGATGGCTTCCTGTTCGTCCGTGAAATCGAAGGCGGACATGTCTGCTCCAGAACTTAAACAAACCGCATGGGGTCCAGGCGGGCGGCATATGGTCCCGCCTCACCCTCCGTCAGGCAAGCGGTGATGATCTGCGCCGCCATGGGCGCCAGGAGCCAGCCATTGCGCCGGGTGCCCACCGCCAGGAAGACATTCGGGTCCGCCGTGCAGCCGATCATGGGCAGGCCGTCGGGCGTAGCCGCCCTCACCCCGACCTGGGTCTCGAAGTTCGTTTCGAGGTCGGGGAAGGCATCCCGGGCGACGGCCTCAAGGCGCATTCCAGCCTCTGCCGTCGGCGCCAGATCATCAACCCCGGGCTCCATGGTTGCGCCCACGGCAAACCCTCCGGAACTGCCGACGCAATAGCCGTTGGGCATGCGCAGTACGCCGTCAAAGCCTGATGCCCCAGCACGCAGGATCTGCCCCTTGATCGGCGTCAGGACCTTCAGCAGCGGTGCAATCGGGATCAAGTCCCGCCCGGCGCCGGTGGCAATGACCAGCTTGTCGCCTTCGTCCAGGCCCCTGACTGACCCTGGGTGAAAATCGACGCCCGCCGCCTGCGCAGCCTTGCACAGGGCAGCCATCGCTGGAACTGGCTCCAAGCGCCAATCCTCCCGGGTCAGCAGCCCTTCCTGAAAGGCAGGGCCAAGCCCTGGAACCGCCGCGTCGAGGTCAGACCTGGAAAGGCGCTCCGTCGTCAGGCCCAACTGGCTGATCCCAAGGGTCACCCGCGTCAGAAATTCGAAGTCACCGACCGCCATGGCCCCGCGCCTGTCGAGGTCGATCCCCACCTGCCCTGCCAGCGCAGGCCAGAGATCCCGGGCCGCCATCAGCAAGTGGAAATGGCCATCAACATCAGGGTCCAGGACCGTTTCAAATACCGGAGCCAGCATGCCGGCCGCGACACTGGAGGCGTTGGCCTGCGCCGGGTCGAAGACCGAAACCCGAAAACCCGCCCTGGCAAGCCCCCACGCGATCACCAGACCCAAAGCCCCGGCCCCCGCAACCGTGATTCGGGTCTTACCCCTATCCATTTGGAATAACTCGGAAAACCACAACCAACCTGATCCAGCCCGCGAGGCGCGCGCCCCTCCGATAACGCCGCAGCCCCAGATGAAACAAGCCCGGGGCAACTGAAGCCTAGCCCCCTGCCACCAGGATCACCACCGACAAGGTCTGCTCCGCCCGTCACACCTCAAACGATCCGTCGGGATTGTGGTGGAACATTTCTGCGGTTTGACCTTGATCAAGGAGCGGAAACGTAGAAACTCATCCTAGGTTATCATCGATAATAAAAGCCCGAGGAAGCGCCATGTCGCAGACCGCCACCCTTGAACGTCCAGCCTCCACATCGGTGGACCATTTTGATGTGCTGATTGTCGGGGCCGGGATTTCCGGCATAGGCGGGGCCTATCACCTGCAGGACCAGTGCCCAGACAGGAGCTTCGTCGTTCTCGAAACCCAGGACAGTTTCGGCGGCACCTGGCTGACACACAAATATCCCGGCATCCGGTCC
>CAIYSH010000294.1 GCA_903928755.1 uncultured Alphaproteobacteria bacterium
ATCCTGATCAACAATGCCGGGATCTCGGCCTTCTCCGCCATTGATTCCAGGAATTATGACGATGTCTGGGCCAGGGCCCTGGCGGTCATGCTGACAGCACATCAACAGATCATCCGCACGGCCCTGCCGCATCTACGGAAGTCTGCCGCCCCCCGGATCGTGAACATTGCCTCCACCGAAGCGCTCGGCGCCACCGCCCGCGACAGCCCCTATGCGGCCGCAAAGGCCGGCGTGCTTGGCCTGACCCGGGCCCTTGCGGTCGAACTGGGACCTGAGGGCATAACCGTGAACTGCATCTGTCCAGGTCCGATCCTGACCGGCATGACCGAAAATGTGCCGGAGGCCGACCGGACGGTGTTCGCCAGACGCAGGACCGCCTTGCGGCGATACGGTTTCCCTGAGGAGGTGGCCCACATCACCGTGAGCCTCTGCCTGCCGGCAGCCAGCTATATTACCGGCGCAGTCATACCGGTCGATGGCGGCCTGATGGCACGCAATGCCTAGAGCCGGCCCCCTTCCGACGGAAACGTCCGAAGGGGTGAAATGGCTCTAATTCCGATAGCTGGAGCGTGGTTTGATCCGATACCTAACGGAACAGGCTCTAGGCGACGGCCTCCGCCTTTCCGTGAACCCTGGCCTTGGGGAAGATCCGGAGGAAGTTCTCGGCATAGAACTTTTCCTTCACCGCCTCGCTACGGCCTTCCAGGGCGGATTCGAACCGCCCGATCGGATTGCGGCCGCCTTCTATGTGCGGATAGTCGCTGGAGAACAGGTAGAGGTCCGGATTGGACTGGTCGATAAAGGTGCCGACCTCCTCGAATACAAATGGCGTAAAGGCCATCTGCTCAGTGAGCTGCTCCGAAGGAATTCGTGACAGGCCCTGAAGATTGGCATCATTCCGGCTCCAGTGCTTCACCACCCAATCCAGGCGGCGCAGCATTTCCGGAACCCAGCCGGCACCCAGCTCGACGGCAGCACCGCGCAGGCCGGGATTGCGGTGGAACACACCGTCCAGCACCATCATGGTCAGGAACTGCTCGGGCCCCTCATGCAGCAGGGCGACATCCTTGGTGCGGAGATTTTCACCGCCGCCCAGCCAGTCCTTGGTCGGCGGACGGCCATTGTTCATCCAGGCCTTGGCCAGTTGCAGGGGGGCCCCGCCCACGTGAAGCACAAAGGGCAAGCCACTTTCCGCCAGCTTGGCCCAGAAGGGATCGAGGTCAATATGGCCCGGTGCCCGGTCTCCGCAGGGACGGTGCGGAATCCAGACCGCCTCAAGTCCCTTGGCCAGGATGAAGTCCAGCTCGGCCAGAGCCAGCTCCGGATCGTCCAGCGGGACGACCCCGACGCCCATCAGGCGGTCATCGGCATGGCAGAAATCGGCCATGTGGCGATTGTGGGCCCGGGTTGCGCCGTATCGCAGGCGGGATTCCAGCTTGGTGCTCGGCGAGAACGGCATGCGCAGACTGTGGGTCGCAAAGACCAGCTGCTTCTTGAACCCCAGCAGATCCATGGCCTTGGTGCGGTCGGACGGCTCGAATGCCCCGAGGGCCTGGATCTCCTTTGATTTCTCGATCAGGGAGTCGCCGAGCGCAATCTGGTCGGCAACATGCTGGGGACTGTGACGCCCCCCCTGCTCCATGATCACGGCAACTTCTTCATCTGTAACGATCGACGCCGAATAGCTGACCTCCGGAATTTCATCCCGCAGGTTCGGATCAGCATATCGCTTCAGAAAATCCGGCAGCTCCATGATGTGGCTGTCAGCGTCATAAAAAGCGCGATGTCCTGGCGCGTAAGGCATGTGTAGCTCCCTAATTCGCATTTCCCTGCGATTGGGACCCATCCTGCCTCAAGGCTGTGAAGCCGTCACCCCCACATCGACAAGCGCCCTGAACCGGTGAACCGGTGCAGGCATAGGGGAGTCTGCCCCCTTGATGCTTCTCCAGATGACTTCATTCAGTTGGCCCATCGGGGCCTTGTCTTCATCGTCAAAGTCCATCCGCGCACTGGCTGCCGCACCCCAGGCGGTAGAGAGGTTCTTCTCGAAGAGATCGACCTGGGCCGGAAGGGCGTTGAACGGCGTCAGATCCGGTTTGTCGGAAAAGGCGGCATAGAGCGGGGTGGCCGCCGCATCGTATTGGCTCATGGGCGGCAGGCCGAGAAGCAGCTCAATGCTCCTGACCATGGAACTGGTTGAATAGAGGGTCGAATCCAGGGTTCCACGACGGATGTAGGGGCTCACGGCGAGGGCTACCGTGCGACGGGCATCCACATGATCAGCGCCGTCCTGGGCATCGTCCTCGACCACGAATATGGCAGTCGTCGCCCAGTATTTCGAATGACTGACCCGCTCGATCAACTGACCCAGCGCCCAGTCATTGTCTGCGACCATGGCGACCGGCGTGAAGGCCCCGGCACGGGTTCCACGGGTGTGGTCCTCGCCCATCGACATGACCGTAAAATTCGGAAGCCTCGCCGCCGGATCAACACTGTCAAAATTCGCCTCGAACTGATCGAATTCCTTGAGGAAAACGGCCAGATTGTCACGGTCCCGCGCCTCAAATCCGATATAGTCCTTTGCCACATGGCCAACCAGGCCATCGACGCCCACCCGGGCGCTCATCGTGCCTTCGCTGACCCGGGCCGCATATTCCCCGTAGCTGCGGTAGGTCAGCCCCTTGCGTCGGGCCAGATCCCAGATATGGCCGGCCAGGGGCACATAGGCCGGGGCCGGATCCGACTTGGAATGGCCGCCATAGGTTGCCGGCCACCACTTTTCATTGAAGTCGGTCGCATAGGCAGAGTTTGACCAGGAATGGCCGTCAACACTGACCTCGCCATCAGCATAGAAATTATCGAAGGTGACAAACTGCGTTGCAAGGGCGTGGGCATTGGGGGTCACCCGGGTCCCGAACAGGGTCAGACGCGGATCGCCATTGCCCCTGGGCAGATCCCCCAGTACCTGATCATAGGTGCGGTTTTCACGGATGATGTAGATGACATGCTGGATTGGCGATCCGGCCCCCACATCCCGCGGGATGACACTGGGCGAAGCAGATGCCCGGGCCTGGCTCAGCAGGCTGTCGTTATAAGGTGAATTGGCGAGCGTAGCCTTCGTCCAGGCGGGCAGCTTGCTGGCGAGCTCCGCTAGGTCGATGCGCTCAATAGCCGCCACCTGCAGGGATTTGACGGATTCCGTATTGCCGCCCGGAAGGGGGCTGTGGGGGCCTTTGGGATCGGGATAGGCAGCTTCTCCCTTGCCTGCACCGACATAGAGTGAAGTGCCGCCATCGGCCAGGGCAAGGGCCGAAGGATACCAGCCTGTCGGTATGAAACCCATGACCTCACTGTGGGCCGGATTCCTGATGTCGATGACCGCAACGTTATTGTTGTCGGCATTGGCGACGTAGAGGATTTTACGCTTCGTATCGATGCGAAGAGCGTCAGGCGTTGCCCCTTCCGGCGCCAGGGGTGTCAAGGTCGTGGAAAGCCGCTCGACCACCTGTAGGGTCTTTGTGTCAATGACATGGACGGTGTTGTCTGCCGAGCATGCCACGAACAGCCGCCCATCCGAGCTCAGGGTCATGTCATTCGGGTTGGCACCGACGCGGATTGTCGCCACCACCTTGTTTGAGGCCGTATCGATCACACTGACCGAGCCACTGGACCAGTTGGAGACAAACAGCTTCGACGCATCCCTGGAGAAGACCAGCTCATAGGGACTGATTTCGACAGGAATGCGGGTCAGAAGGGCATGTGTCTTCACATCGAAGACCGCAACATAGGTCGGGTTGCCATCAACGCCGCGATTGGCAGCGTAGAGGAGCGGTTCTCTCGGATGATGCGCCACGCCCGACCACCAGATCTGGTCCAGGGGCTTGGTTTCGTCAAACTGGGCGACAGGTTCGGGGCTCAACCGGCCATCTGTGTAGGCGAAGGCGTAGATGGGAGCCTTGGCAGCGATACCGCCAGCGGCATTGCCGCCTGAAACATAGAGGATCTGGCCATTCGGCGACCAGCTCAGCCCAAGCCAGGAAGATCGCAACCGGATTTCCTGAACCACCTTGCGGGTCACTGGATCAATGACCGTCAGGCCATGGGGCAGGTAGCCGGCATGATCGGCGATCAAGGCCTTGCCATCCGGTGCGGGAAGGATTTTCAGCACCATATCGCCTGTCGTCCCGATGGACTGACCCGCCGGCGTAATGCGCCATCCATTGGGCAGTTCAAATCCACCGGTCACGGCGTGTGGCTGGACTTGGGTTGCCGGCCCGATTTCCCGGGGCTCTGTCTGTGCCGTTGCGATGGAGGCTGCTGAGGCAAAAGCCAGAGCCAGGGACGACAGGTATTTCCGCGCCATCTGCAGATTCCTATGCTGGGACAATCGAAACCCCTTAGGCAGGTTTTGTGACACCTTTAGGCGCACACCGCCCATGGGCAAGACCCTATGGGAAAATTACCCTTGCCTTACATGCACAACGGCAAACCTGTCGGTATGAAGGCGCCGCCAGCCAGGTTTTCCGTGCCGATCAGCCGGACCGGTAGCAACAGCCCTTCCAGACCGAAGGGTGCCACCGCCGCCCCAGCCAGGCGCAAGCAGCCAAACACGGCCCGGCGGAGGAAGACCGATCAACGCTTGTCCCGTCTGGCTGAAAACTGGGCTTCCAGGGCAAGTCCGAAGGCCCAGCCTCAGGGCCGGTTAGCCATAACTCCCACATCCTTGACATACACCACGGCGAACTTGTCAGCGTAGAGGCGCCGCCAGCCGGGTCGTTCCGCCAGCAGGGCGGTGACCCTGTCGTCAGGCGCAAAGATCGCCCAGCCGATGTTTCCCGAAGTCAGAAACTTATCCAGGGCCTTGGTGCTTCCGTTCGAAATATGTAAGTACTGCTCGAGGCCCTCGTCCTTGTAGAGCTCGGCGCGTCCGTCGATAAAAGGTTTGACCCCAGACCAGATCAGATAGCCGCCAAATCCATACTGATTCAATACAGGCCGGGCACGAATTTCGGCAGGAACAGCGGCCAGGGCTGAAATCGGAGAAGGATAACTGTCCGTCCGGGCGAGCGGCATGGCCAGGCGACCGCCAATGATCATAAGCGCCAATATGGCTGAAATGACGGGGGCAAACCGCAACCTGCGACGGACATCTGCAGGCACCCCAAGTGAAGTTGCAATTGGATGGCACAGGATCATCGGGCCCACCATGCCCAGCAACATCTGGTGCCGCGCATGACTCAGGGAAAGGTGCAGCAATATGATCAGAAGCGCCGTCATGGCGGGAGCTAGTTTCAAAGGTCGGGTCAGAGCAAACCCCAAAAGAGCCACCAGGACGATCTCGAGAGGTTCGATCCCACCGAAACTGACGGGGCCCCATTCTTCGATTTCGCCCAGTTTCTTCAGGCCCAATAGTTTTACAGGCAGCAGCAGACCCTCAACGCCGAAGGGGGTGACGGCCGCCGCGGCCAGACAAACGACACCAAACACAGCCCAGCGCTTGAAAACTGCGAGGCGCTTTGACGGCTCGGCGGTGAAGAGGGCCTCAAGGCCGAAGGGGCCCGCCAAGGCAAAGCCAAAAGCCCAGCCGCCGTGCAAATTGGCCCACAGCACCATAAGCGGGGCAAGCCAATAGGAAGGCATCCTGCCCTCCTCGCGGGCACGGAAAAGTTCCGCCGACCAGAGGGCGACCAAGGGAAGAGCCAAAATGTGCGGTCGCGCCAGAAGGCTTGGCGCCATCAGGCTGATGCCCAGCATGAGCACTACTGCCAGGGCTGTACCTTCCAGGTGGCGCGCCACGGTCTGGCCCAGTATCCAGATGGCGCAGCCAAGGGCGACAGCGCAGACGGAAACCACGCCGGCCCATCCGGCCCCCCGGTAGGCCAAGGCCATGATGGCTTCCGACAGCCATTCGTGTGCCGTCCAGGGTTGGCCCAACCGTGTCGCCGACCAAAGATCAACCCTAGGGGCCTGACCGTGGTCAAGAATCCATTCCCCTACCTTGACGTGCCACCAAGTATCGGGGTCATTCAGGGTCCCGGGTGCAAAAAGCGCGACCGAAACAGCTGCAACTACGAAAAACGCAACAATAATGTCGCGGCGATCTATCGAGAGGCTCATTTACCACAGCTAGATCGCCGGGACTTAAAGACTACTTAAAGGTGCCGACGGTCCGGTCGCGACCTACATACGCTCGATGATGGCGGCGGGTGCCATGCCACCCGCGGCGCAGAGGGTCGCCAGACCGGTATTCAGGTCGCGGCGCTCCATCTCGTCGAGCAGGGTTCCAAGGATCATGGCTCCCGTGGCCCCGATCGGGTGACCCAGGGCAATGGCCCCGCCATTGACGTTGACAATGGCAGGATCGACTTCCAGGTCGCGCATGAACTTGAGCGGCACGACAGCGAAGGCCTCGTTGATCTCGACGAGATCGATATCCTTCATGGTCATGCCGGCCTTTTTCAACGCCTTGCGGGCCGCTGGCCCCGGGGCGTTGAGCATGAGCTCAGGCGAATCCCCCATGGTGGCGATGGAGCGGATCTTCGCCCGGGGCTTCAGGCCGTTGGCCATGGCGTATTCGGGCGAGGCGATGATTACCGCCCCGGCCCCGTCGACGACGCCCGAGGAATTGCCGGCGTGATGAACGTGGTTGATCTTCAGATCAGGATAGGTGGCTTCAACCAGGCGACGGAAGGACAGGCCTTCCTCATCGAGCGGCATGTCATAGAGGGCGGCAAAAGCGGCCTTCAGCTGGCTCAGACCCTCCAGGGTGGTCTGGGGCCGGGGGTATTCTTCCTGATCGAGGGCCAGGCTGCCATCATCATGGAAAACCGGGATCAGACTTCTGGAAAAATAGCCATTGGCCAGAGCGTGGGCAGCCCGGCGCTGACTTTCCAGGGCCAGCTTGTCCACGTCTTCACGGGTAAAGCCCTCCAGGGTGGCGACCACATCGCCGCAGACGCCCTGGTGCGGCTGGGGATGGATTTCCCGCAGGTGGGTGTTCAGCGAATCGAGGGTCGGTCCGGACTGACGCTTGAGGGTCGATCCATGGGACATGCTTTCGACACCGCCAGCTATGACCAGGTCCTGGGCACCAGACATCACACCCATGGCCGCCAGATTGACTGCCGTAAGGCCTGATCCGCAGAACCGGTCCAGGCTCATGCCGGGGGCGCGGACATCAAAACCGGCATCAAGGGCGGCCATCCGCGCAATACAGGAGCCCTGCTTGCCGCTCTGGGTGCCGCAACCGGCGATGACGTCGTCAATCTCGGCCGTGTTGAGACCGTTGCGCTCGGCCAGGGCCTTGAGGACCGTCGACAGGATCCTCTGGGGGTGAACATTGGCAAGTCCCCCCTTATCGACCTTTCCGACTCCGCGCGGCGTGCGGGCAACATCGATGATCCAGGCTTCACCCATAGTCTTGCTCCCTCTTGCGGATTTCGCCGCGTGATGTGTTGACCCTACTTTGAAACACCCTCCCTTGGGTCAGGAAAGCGTTTTTGCATCTTCGGACTTTGACGGCTATGACCCGGTCATGACCGATAACAGCTCGACCGACCAGACCGAAACGCCGCCCGACCGCCTCTGTGTGGATCCCTCGAGCCCCTATCACAATGCCGAACTGCTTCAGCGCGGGATCGGCATCAGGTTCAAGGGCGTCGAAAAGACCAATGTCGAGGAATACTGCGTCAGCGAAGGCTGGGTGCGGTTGGCTGTGGGCAAGACCCTGGACCGTCATGGAAAACAGATGACCGTAAAGCTTCAGGGCCCTGTGGAGCCCTATTTCGAGTCCTGATTTCCGATACCGGCCCGTTCGGCCGGAAGACCCGGCTTGCGGACGCAGCGGCGCAAAGTCATGGTGCCCTCCCACAAGGAGGGTGCCATGGACCTGAATGTCGAACCTGAATCCTGGATAGCGCTCGGCGAATCTTTTTTGCCGGACATGATCGCCCTGCGTCGTGCGATCCATGAGGAGCCGGAACTGGGCCTTCATCTGCCCCTGACCACAGCCAAGACCAAGGCAGCCCTGGCGGGCCTGCCCCTTGAAATTATCGACAGCACTTCGACCACAGGGTTCATGGCCATACTGCGCGGCCCGGCCAATGGCCGGACCGTCCTGCTGAGGGGCGACATGGATGCCCTGCCGATGAACGAGGAGACCGGCCTCGAATTCTCATCCCAGACACCTGGAGCCATGCATGCCTGTGGGCACGACACCCACGTGGCCATGCTGGTGGGGGCCGCCCGCGCGCTGAGCGCCCGCCGTGAACAGCTGGCCGGAACCGTGGTCTTCATGTTCCAGCCGGGTGAGGAAGGTCACCATGGGGCCCGTTACATGATCGAGGACGGCCTGCTGGATCCCCTGCCGGACGCCGCCTTTGCCCTGCACATCACGCCCAATGTTCCCACCGGGGTTTTCTCGGGGCGGGCGGGAGCCCTGCTGGCTGCCGCTGACCGGTTCGAGGTCATGGTCACCGGCCAGGGCGGGCACGCGTCAGCGCCCCATGCCAGCCTGGACCCGGTCCCGATCGCCTGCGAAATTGTCATGGCCATTCAGGCCATGGTGACCCGGACCATCAATGCCTTTGATCCCGCGGTTGTCACGGTTGGCCGGATCGAAGCCGGGACCACGAACAATGTGATCCCCGAGCGCGCCATTCTGGAAGGGACGATCCGCAGCTTTTCCGAGCGGACCCGAAGAACAGTGCATGCCAATCTCGAGCGCCTGGTGCCCGCCATTGCCATGGCCCATGGTGCAACGGCTGTCATTGATATCGTGCCCGGCTTTCCGGTGACCGTTTGTCAGGCGCCGGCGGTCAATCTGGCCGAACGGGTCGCCCGCTCCCTGTTCGGGGCCCAGGCCTGGCGCACCATGCCGACCCCGGCCATGGGTGCCGAAGACTTTGCCTATGTCCTGCAGAAGGTTCCAGGTGCCATGGTCTTTCTGGGTGCGACACCCGAAGGGGGCGACTGGCGCAACTGCTGCGCCCTGCATTCCAACCGCATGGTCCTCGATGAAGCTGTGATGGCACAGGGAGCCGCCATGCATTGTGCCTATGCCGAGGCCTATCTGACAGGAGGCTTTGAAACCTGACCATGGCGAGATCCAACACCGCCATTGCCTTCGGCCTTGCCATCCTTCTCCTGTCAGCCCGGGCGCAGGCCGAAACCCTGTTTCTGAAGCCGGACCGGGTCTTTACCGGTGAAGACCGCTCGCCCCATGCAGGCTGGTCTGTCCTGATAACCGGAGACAGGATCACGGCCGTCGGACCGGGTCTCAAGGCCCCGAAGGGCAGCCGGGTGATTGAGCTGCCCGGAACGACCCTGATCCCGGGCATGATCGAAGCACACGCCCACCTGTTTCTGCATCCGTATAATGAGACCTCCTGGGATGATCAGGTCCTGAAGGAATCAGCAGCTTCGCGGACCTTGAATGCCGGGCGGCATGCAGCTGACACCCTGCGGGCCGGATTTACGAGCATCCGTGAACTGGGCACGGAAGGCGTCGGGTCGGCCGATGTCGCCCTGAAGCACGCCATAGACGATGGGGTCATAGCAGGCCCCCGATTGCTGACAGCCACACGCGCCATTGTCGCCACGGGGGGCTACGGACCGGCGCGACGCAACTATAACGAAGCCTGGGACCTTCCCCAGGGGGCCCAGGAAGCTTCAGGGGTCGCTGAAGTCACTCGGGCCGTGCGCGAGCA
>CAIYSH010000295.1 GCA_903928755.1 uncultured Alphaproteobacteria bacterium
ACTGCTGGCCTTCGCCCGCAGCAAGCTGGCGCACTATATGGCCCCCCGTTCTGTCGACTTCATCGTCGAAATGCCTCGCCTGCCGACGGGAAAGCTCTACAAGCGGCTGCTGAGGGACACCTACTGGCAGAACCAGGACAGCAAGATCTGAGACGCTTCCCTCCGCGCCCGGGCCCCGGCCCCAAGATCAACAGTCAGGGATCTGAGGGTCTGATACTGTCGCAGATCCGGAGTTTCAGCACCCCGTCCCGTCAGGCTCTCTGGCCTGAAGGTTGGGGCCCCAAGCCGCATCAGGACTTTCGCCCCATGTATCGCCCTGCCCTCATCCTCGCCCTGGTCCTGATCGGAGGCGCAGGAAGCACGGCTGCAGCACGCCTGGATCATCCATCGCCCATGCCCAAGGTGGCCGTGCTGATGAAGTCCGTCGTCGACAGGGCCTCGACCGATATTTTCAATATTGCAGGCGAGGCCGACCCGGCGAACGGCGCAGACCAGAAATTGCCTGACGTCAAAGGCTGGGCGGCAGTCCAGGCCGATGCTGCGCGTCTAAGGTCTATCGCCCTGGCCATGCAGAGCCCGTCCACGGGCAAGGTCGGTGAAATCAACTGGATGGTTCAGTCTCGCGCCATGGCGTCGGCGTCGGCCGCTATCGAACAGGCTGCCGCTCTGCGCGCGCCAGGGGCCCTTGTAAACGCTGCAAACGATCTGTCAGACACATGCAGTGCCTGTCACGCCGTTTACAAGAAGCAGAAATAGAATCGATGGCATTTCGGGCACCCGATTTCAGGGTGTTGTCAGGGCAATACGACCCGGTCTTTGTTGGCTTCGGCCAGGGTCAGGCTGATCGCTTCAAACAACGCCTCCATCTTGAACGGTGTGTTCAATACGGCATCGCTTCCGGCAGCCTGGACCTGTTCAGCGATCTTCAGCCCGGTTTCACCGGTCACGACAAGCACCGGGATCCGGCCCTTGGCCCCACCCTTGGCTCGGATTTCCCGCAGGGCGGTCATGCCGTCCATGTCGGGCAGGCGTAACTCCATCAGGAGAAGGTCATAGTCGCGGGTATCGATCATGTTCAGGGCCATTTCGGCCTCCCTGGAGTCGTCGACCGTAAGTCCTGCACCCTCGATCATCCTGCTAACCACCTTTCGGTCATGGTCATGACCGTCAATACACAGAACCTGTATGGGCTGATCTCTCAACCCGTTTGCTCATTGACGGTATTCAGAAACCGTTGAGGGATCTAACCACGCTGAGGTGAATCCGGTTTTAAGAACGCGCAGGTCATTTGAAAATCTTTCAACCTGCCTGCCGTTGCGGTTTCGGGTGTGATGGCTAAGCTTCCCCGGGGCTGGAATTGCAGGCCTGCCATTAGACCCCGCGACATCGGCACGGCCACAGGACGTGAATGATCATGCAATACCGGAAAACGTTGTCCATCCTGTTGGGCCTGGGGCTGATGACTGCGTCAGTCACGGTGGCCGCGGCCCAGGAGACCGCGCAGATGCGGGCCGCACGTCTGGGTGCCTCGGACCCTGTGAAACTTGCAACTTTCTATGAAACCGCCTTTGGCTTCACCCTGCTGCGGCGGATAGATGGCCCGACCTATGTGGAAATGGTCCTGCGGGCCAGGGATGCACCCGCCGGTGCCGCCAGCCTGATCCTCATGACACGACCCGGGGACCTGCCGGTCGGAGGGTTTCCCTATGTGATCCTCGGGGTTTCCGATGTAGACCGGGCCGTCGCCGCAGCCATCGCAAACGGCGGGACAAAGGTGTCGGAGCCCCGGGATGGAGCCGGCGTCCGGTATGCCATGATCAAGGATCCCGAAGGCAACCAGGTCGAAGTCCTCAAGCCGCAATAGACTGCCCGCAACCCTTGACAGACCGCAGGATGGACCGTGCCCAAAGATAGCTACGAAAAGGAACTGGCTGACCTGCAACTGGCCCTGGTCAGGTTCCAGCAATCTGCCATGACCTCAGGCGAAAAGGCGGTCATTGTCTTTGAAGGTCGCGACGCGGCCGGCAAGGACGGGGCGATCAAGCGGATCACCGAGCACCTGTCGGTCCGGAACACCCGGGTCGCCGCCCTGCCCAAGCCGTCCGACCGCGAGCGCACCCAGTGGTTCTTTCAGCGTTATGTGTCCCACCTGCCGGCAGCCGGCGAACTGGTGATCTTCAACCGGTCCTGGTACAATCGCGGCGGGGTCGAGCCGGTCATGGGCTTCTGCACACCGGAGGAACACAGGCAGTTCCTGGCCGATGTCCCGGTCTTTGAGGCCATGCTGGCCCAGAGCGGGACCCGGCTGGTGAAGGTCTGGATCGACATCTCCAAGAAGGAACAGTCCAAGCGGCTGGATGACCGCCGCACCGATCCTCTGAAGGTGCTGAAGATCAGCCCCCTGGATGCCGAAGCCCAGAAACGGTGGAGCGATTACAGCGCCGCCCGGGACGAAATGTTTACGGCCAGCCACACCGCCGCCAGCCCCTGGACCTGCGTACGGGGCGACGACAAGGAGGCGGCGCGGATCAACATCATGCGCTTCCTGGTGCGGTGCCTGGCCTCCAAGGCCATAGCCAAGGACGTCGCTGCACCGGACAAGGACATGGTCTTCCCCTTCGACGTTTCCGCCCTCAGCGACGGCCGCCTGGAGCGCTGACCCGTGGCTGGGACCCTCTCGGCCCCGACCGCCCGGAGGATGGCCCTGGCCGCCCAGGGCTTTGCCCAGGCGCGCCCCAGGTCGGCCGGCCGCCGGCATGTGATGGCGACCATTTCCCGTCTGGGGGTCCTGCAGATCGACTCGGTCAATGTGGTGTCGCGGACCCACTACCTGCCGCTCTTCTCCCGTCTGGGCCACTATCCCCGCGACCTGCTGGAAGACCTGGCCTGGGGAAAAAAGCCCGAGCTGTTCGAATACTGGATGCACGAGGCCTCCCTGGCCCCCTGGCCGACCCAGGCCCTCATGCGCTGGCGGATGGAGGACGCCGCCAGGGGTGTCGGCACCTGGAAGGGCGTCGCCCACTTCCTGCACCACCGCCGGGACTTCGTGGACAGGGTCCGCGACGAGATCGACGCCCGTGGCCCCATGCCGGCTTCAGAACTGGAGATGGGTGCCAAGGGCCTGGGCGGCTGGTGGGGCTGGAGCGAGGGCAAGCGCGCCACGGAAAGCCTGTTCTGGACGGGCGAGCTCACCACCGCCACCCGGCGGGGGACCTTTGAACGGGTCTAGA
>CAIYSH010000296.1 GCA_903928755.1 uncultured Alphaproteobacteria bacterium
ACGGTAGCCAAGCACTGGGTGGGATATGGTGCCACCGAAGACGGCTTTGACGGCCACAACAGCTACGGCCGTTATTCGGCCTTCCCGGGCGGCGCTTTCCAGGACCATGTGGAGGCCTTCCTCGACGCCTTTGAGTTCAAGGTTGCCGGGATCATGCCCACCTACAACATCCTGAAGGGGGTGCTGGTGAATGGACAGCCGGTTGAGCCGGTGGGTGCGGGCTTCAGCCGCCTTCTGCTCACCGACCTGCTGCGGGGGACCTGTGGCTTTGAAGGGGTGGTTATTTCGGACTGGGCCATTTCCAAGGATGCCAATCAGGCCTGCCTGACCGGTGACCCGCCGCAGAAGCCCGGCGACATCGCCATGTCCTGGGGGGTTGAACACCTTCCGGCGGTTGAGCGCATTGCGCTCGGGGTGAATGCGGGTCTCGACCAGTTTGGTGGCGAAGACGATCCGGCCCTGCTGCTGGCAGCTGTTGAGCAGGGATTGATTTCGCAGGCGCGCATCGACCAGTCGGTCCTGCGCGTCCTGACCCAGACCTTTGAACTCGGCCTGTTTGACCAGCCGTTTGTGGATGCCGATGCGGCGGATAGCCGGGTGGGGACAGCGGACTCCCGCAGGGCAGGTCTGGTGGCACAGGGCAGATCCCTGGTCGTGCTGAAGGCGGGCCAGCTGCAGGCCGATGATACGGTCCTGGTCCACGGCATGGCCGACGGGGCGCTGCAGGCCTGTGGCCTGGCGACCACCACCGATCCGGCCAGGGCGACAGTCGCTCTGGTCCGGCTGTCGACCCCCTATCAGACCCTGCATCCCACCTTCTTCTTCGGCAGCCGCCAGCATGAGGGGGATCTGGATTTCAAGGATGATCATCCCGACCTTGCCTTCCTGCGCAGCCTCCCGGCCGGGGTGAGGAAGATCGTGGTCGTCCACCTGGACCGTCCGGCCGTCCTGACCAATATCGTGCCCCTGGCCGACGGCCTCTATGGCGAATTCGGCGTCAGCGACGGGGCCTTGCTGGAGGTCCTGACCGGCAGGGCGTCTGCGGAGGGACGGCTGCCCTTCAGCCTGCCAAGGTCGATGGAAGCCGTCCGCAATCGCCGCTGGGACACACCGGGCGACGACCCGGACCCGCTGTTTGAAAACGGATTTTCGGTCGGGCGCTAATCCCCGACCTTCAAGTCGTGGAATTTGTCATACCGGACCTCGAGCACGAAATCGTCCTTGCGGTGCAGGACATCTGCGAAGGCTGCGCCCCGGATGATTTCGTCGGCGATGTAGGAGTTCCGGGCGTGGATGATCTGGGACAGGGTCTCATCCAGGCCTGAAATCGAGACGATGATCTCGGCCTCGGTGGACTGCAGGGCCTCGTGGTCCATGCCGTGGAGGGGGCTGGCCTCATTGATCTCGTGCATGACCGTCCACGACAGTCGCAGGAGGGGATTTTCGCTGCGCACCAGGGGCAGGGTATAGAACCGCCGCATGGTCTTGCCCTCGGCGGTCAGCTCATCTCGCATCAGGGTCAGCTTGGCCTGGGCATCGACAATGCGGTTGTCCCGCTCATTGACCAGTCGCAGCATGAAGTGGGGCTTGCCGTCGAGGGTGGAAATGACCGCCTTGTCGCTGAACAGGATCCGCGCGGTAGGCCGGGCGAACTTGGAAAACAACAACCCCGCCACCACGCCGGTGTAGCAGAAACCGAACAGGGCCTCGGTGGTCACCAGCAGGTTGGCCGCCAGGGAGCGCGGGAACATGCCGCCATAGCCAATGGTGGCAAAGGTCTGGACGCTGAAGAAAAAGGCATCGGCAAATGACCCTTGCCGGGCATTGGCTATGCCGTCTCCAAGCGCCAGATAGGCGCAGGCGAAGACCAGGTTGATCCCCAGAAACACCCCGCCCAGCAGCAGGGCTATGGTCCGCCAGCTGCCCCCCAGCAGCCGGATATAGAGATCGGAAAACACCGCCCGGCTGCGCCCGATGGGAATGACCCGGAACCCGTCCCCCCGGGCGAGCATGCGCGGATGTTTCGGCGGGAGGTCGGAGGCGGTCGGCTTCATACGGAGAGGTTAGCAGGGGAGGGGGTGCCTGTCGCGGGGGGCAGTCCAGGCACCCAAACCCCGTTTAGAAGCTGACCTCGAGCTTGGTGTAATAATAGCCACCGTCTGTGCTGTAGGGGGCGTTACGGGAATAGATCAGACCCCGGAACGCCTGGTAGTTGGCTTTTTCCGGATAGGTATCGAGGATGTTTTCGGCACCAAGCTGAAGCTTCACACCCTTGGTGACCTCATAACTGACGATCAGGTCCATGAAGGTGATCGGCTTGAAGGTCTGGGGCGCAAAGGTCGGATAGGTGGTGCCCGGTGCCGCCGTTGCGGGGAAGGTGTCGGTCCAGTCTGACCACTCGCCGTAATAACGGGCGCGACCGGTGACTTCCAGACCCCCGATCCGGTAGGTGCCGGAGGCTGTTCCCCGGACCTTCGGCAGGGAATCTTCCGTCATCTTCTTGGAATAGGGGTTCAGCGCCCGTGAACCGCCGGTGATTTCGGTCTTGAGATAGCTGAGCGCACCCGTCAGGCTCAATTGGCCAGGGCCCAGGTCGTGCTTGTAGACCGAGACCAGCTCAAATCCGGTGTTGGAGGTATCGTAGTCGTTCTGCAGGAAGTTGGCAGAATAGATATCCTGGAGGTTCGGGATCTGCAGGGCCGTCAGGGCCGCATTTTCGGCCGCGGTCAGAACGTAGGAGGTGCTGGTGTTCAGCCGGTGGCTGATGTCGATCCTGTAGGCGTCGAGGGTCAGGTCCAGTCCGAACTGGGACCTCCAGACAACGCCCAGGGAGTAGTTCTGCGAGGTCTCGGCCTCCAGCGGCTTGATGCTGACCCCGGTGCGCTTGTTGAGGATGCTGGCGACGGGACCCACGGGGCTGAAGCGGCCCGTCGTGGTGATGGACGCCGTGGCGCTGGGCAGGAACTGCGAGAGGCCTTCGCTGTAGAGCTGGGCCGTCGTCGGGGCCCTGAAGCCCGAGGAAACCGTTCCCCGCAGGGCCAGGTCCGGTGTCACCTCGAAGCGACCGGAAACCTTGTAGGTCAGGGAGTTTCCGAAGGTGGAATAGTTCTCGTAGCGGAGCGCCGTGTCCACTGAGACCCTGTCCGTCACGGGCACATAGAGATCGACATAGGCCGCTGAGCTGCTCTGGTCGTGGGTCCCGGCATTGACCGGGGCATAGCCTGGAAAGCCGCTGGAGCAGCAGGGCAGGGCCGGAGTTCCACGGGCACCCGGGCCGAAGGCATAGGACGCCGCATCCCCGGCAAATATGGAGAATTCTTCCGTCCTGTATTCCGCACCGAAGGCCAGGACCAGGGGCTGGGACAGGCCGGCAAGGGTCAGGGGCTGGGATCCGTCGAAATTGAAGGTGGTCTCGACCTGTTCGACGGCACCGTCATTGAAGGAGGTCGGGCTGTTGGGGCCCAGGGACGCATTGATGGAATTGGTCATCGAATAGTCGATGCGGTTGCGGCCATAGCCGACGCTGGCGTCCAGCTTCAGGCCGTTGGCGAATGTGGTCTTCGCCCCGGCGACCAGGCTGACATCCTTGTCCTCGCTGCCGAAGTGCGGGGTGAAGCCGGTGGGATAGATCGAGAGCAGGTTCCA
>CAIYSH010000297.1 GCA_903928755.1 uncultured Alphaproteobacteria bacterium
CCTCACTTCAAGGGGCTAGATTGCGCCTCGTTTCGCATCGCTTTTTCGGATTCCTTTTCATGGCTCTTTCCAGCGACCGCCGCGAGGCCGGACGGTGAGTGAAGTCGAGCGCCCGATGGATGATCCCAAGGCCGCCGTGGTTCGGGGCTGGGTCGTCCCGGCCATCATCGGCTCGGCCATGCTCATGCAGACCCTGACGGCGACCGTCATTTCCAACGCCCTGCCCACCATGGCCAGGGCCCTGCATGAAGATCCCCTGAGCATGAACCTGGCCATCACCATGTTCCTGCTGGCCTCGGCCGTCTTCCTGCCGGTCAGCGGCTGGATCGCCGACAGGTTCGGGGCCAAGCGCATCTTCATGATCTCCATGGTCATGTTCGCCACCGCCTCCATGGCTTGCGGCTTTGCCAACAGCCTCAATCAGTTGGTCGCCGCCCGTCTGTTCCAGGGCATGGCCAGCGCCATGATGGTCCCGGTCGGTCGCCTGGTCCTCCTGCGGACCACACCCAAGTCCGAGCTTGTCGGTGCCATGTCGGTCCTGACCATGCCGGCTCTGCTGGGCCCGGTCATAGGGCCCGTCCTTGGCGGCTTCATCGTCACCTACTGGGACTGGCGCTGGATCTTCTTCATCAACCTTCCGGTCGCCATGGCCGGGGTTGCCCTGGTCAGGGCCTATGTGCCCAACGTCAGGGAACAGGATGTCTCCCCCATCGACATACTGGGCATAGTCCTGACCGGGATCGGCCTGGCGGGCCTGATTTTCGGATTCGAGAATCTGGGCCGCGGTGCCCTGCCTCCCGGCGTGGTTGCGGCCCTCTTCCTGCTGGGCGCCGCTTCGCTCGGCCTCTATGGCCTGCACGCGCGCAACAATCCCCACGCCATTATCGACCTCGGCATTTTCCGTCTCAAGACCTTCCGGGCGTCTGTCATCGGCGGCGGCTTCATGCGGGTCGCCATGGGTGCCACCCCCTTCCTGCTGGCCATGCTGCTGCAGATCGGGTTCGGCATGAATGCCTTTGCCGCAGGCCTGATGACCTTCATCAGCGCCGCCGGTGCCCTGGTCATGAAGACCACGGCCCCGCCGATCCTGCGTCGCTTCGGCTTCCGCACCGTGCTCAGCGTCAATGCCGCCATCGTCGCCGTCAGCTTCATGGCCTATGGCCTGTTCAAGCCCTCCACGCCCCACGTGCTGATCATGACCGTCCTGGCCATAGGCGGCTTCTTCCGCTCCCTGCAGTTCACCAGTCTCAACGGCATGGCCTTTGCCGAGATCGAGCAGGAGCAGATGAGCCGGGCCTCAACCACTTCATCCATGGTCCAGCAGTTGGTCCAGTCCATCGGCGCAGGCATGGCGGCCACCCTGCTCCACATGCTCATGCTCGCCCATCACCAGACGACCATCACCGCCCAGACCATAGCCCCGGCCTTCGTCATCATGGGCGCAGTGACCTTCATCTCCTTCTTCTTCTTCATCCGCCTGCCGAAAAACGCCGGTGACGAGATGAATGGACGGGGGCTGGTGGAAAGCCGATAGAAGCCAAATGAAAAGACGTCGCCTGATCGACCTGCCCGGCATTGCCGACCTGGAGCAGAAAGCCCTGATGAAGCCCCGCTATGCGGACGCTGATGGGCCTCATGAGTTTCCTGAAATCAACGAATGCTCGGTCGCCATTTTCGGTCTCACCGCCGATCAGGCCGATGATGTCCCCCGCCCCGAAGGCTGGGACCGAATCGAGCGCAAGCCCGTCGGCGACCAGATTGCCGCCTTTGATGCTGAGGGCTGGGACGTGACTGACGACAAGCTGCGCCCTTTAAGGATGTTCAGTCATTTC
>CAIYSH010000298.1 GCA_903928755.1 uncultured Alphaproteobacteria bacterium
GACGTCATTCTCATCGACGACGGATCAGGCCAACCAGCGCTGACCGGGTCGGTGATTTCCTGTCTGGAAGCACAGCCATATCCAGCCACCCTGATAACTCTCAGCGAAAATGCAGGTCGCGCCGCTGGCAGAAACCGCCTGATGGCAGCATCCCGCAGCCGCTATTTCCTGTTTCTGGACAGTGACATGCTTCCCGATAGCCCCGACTTCATCCAGACCTGGCTGGACGTCATGGATCAGGAATGCCCCCCTGTGGCATTCGGCGGCATTTCCCTTGAACAGGCAATCCATGACCAGGCGGTCGCCCTTCACAGGGCCATGGCCTCCCACAGCGACACTGTAAAGGCAGAGGTCCGCCGCCTGTCGCCGGAGAAATATGTCTTCACCTCCAACCTGCTGGTCCGCCACGATATTCTGGCCGAAGAAGCCTTTGATCCGGCCTTTACGGGCTGGGGCTGGGAAGATGTGGAATGGAGCATGCGGGTTTCAAGGCGATGGGACATCGTCCACGTCGACAATCCGGCGTCGCACCTGGGACTTGATAGCGCAGATGTGCTGGCCGCGAAATACGAGCAATCTGTTACCAATTTCGCGCGGGTGGTTGCAGCCCATCGGGACATCGTTTCCGCCTATCCTGGCTACAAGGCAGCCCGGCTTCTGAAAATGGCTCCGTTCAGACAACTCTGGCGGCCCATGCTGAAGGCTGTCGCCCTGACATCATCATTACCCGTAACGTTACGCGCCCTTTCCATGCGGCTCTATCGCGCCGCGCTCTACGCCGAGGCCGTATGACTGTAGATCAAGACACGCCATATCACGCAGACGGCTCGATCTTCGGTAAGGCCAGACGACGTCTGTCCCGTCTCGCCCATCGACGGCCGATACCGATCGCACCCCCACGTGCAATGCTGTCCATATCCTTTGACGACGCCCCCCTGACGGCCACGAACCTGGGGGCCGACATTCTCGAAGCGCACGGGATCAAGGGAACCTTCTATGCTGCGGCCGGACTTTCCGGGAAAACAGAGCCGATGGGGACCTGCGCTGACCAGGAGGACTATGTCCGGCTTGCAGGCCGCGGCCACGAGATCGCCTGCCATACTTATAGTCATCTGGATTGCGGGCGCGCCAGCGCAGAGGCGGCACGTGGGGATGTTGAACGCAATGCATCGCGGTTCCTGGCCTGGGGCCTGCCCATGCCGCAGAGCTTTGCCTACCCGTTTGGTGATGTGTCACCTAGGACCAAATCCGCCCTGGCACCTGAATTCACGAGCCTTCGCGGCCTGCACAAGGGACTGATCGGAAGAGGAACGGACCTTAATCAGTTGCCCGCCGTCGGCATGGAAGGTCAGGCGGGTGAGGCCATGGCGCGAAGCTGGCTCACACGCGCCCGATCCGGTTCAGCCTGGTTGATCCTGTATACCCATGATGTCCAGTCACAGCCGTCGCCCTGGGGCTGCACGCCTGAAGCCCTTGACCGCCTGTTGACCGACGCCATGGCCATGGAATTCGAGATCCTCCCGGTTCGCGATGCCGTCGCCCGATTGACAGGTTAGCTGGCCAGCTTCCGGTCAGCGGTTGCACGCCAGTCCGGCCATGCCAGCTTCACCGCGATTGCCGTAAACAGTAGCCAGTGGAAGTCATTGTAAATGACAGCAACACTCTCGGTAAAACACATGAGTGTGTAGCAAATAAAGATCGGCAGGGCGAAGACACCGTCACGTCCCCGATAGGCAGCCATGACCGCAGCCATCAGGAACTGGACCTGCATGAGCACGAAGGCCGCCAGCCCGGGAATGCCAACGCCAAGCCACTGTTCGAGCCAGGAATTATGGGCATGCGTGGCACGAAAGCCTGCCTGTTTGGTAATCCAGGCCAATGGCCCCCAGCGCCCCTCTTCCGTCCAGACCGCTCCATATCCGAAACCTGTCCAGGGTCGCTTTGCAATCTGCCGCAAGACAGGCTGCCAGACTTCAGTGCGTCCCGTGAAGGTCGCATCCTTGCCCAGCAAGGCGAAGAAAAGGTCCGGGTAAAGCATCACGAACGCCACCAACAGCCCCACCACAACCACAGCCATCCAGGTCATCACCGCTGCCACAACTGGACCGCGCCGCAACAGGAGCGCGAATACGAGGGCAGACATGGCCAGCATGCTCGCGACAAGCGAGGTTTTGGAAGCCGAAAGCAGGATCAGCAAAAAGGCCAGACACGCAAACACGATCCACAGGCGTCTACGTACCGGGCTCAGGACTGCAGCTGCCGCAAAAACGCAGATCCCGAGGCTCATCATCCCACCCAGTTGGTTCTTTTCCGCCCAGCCCCCCCTCCAGGCACCTGGAAAGAGCTCGTGCATGATGCCGATGGACGGGAACAGAACGGCAAAGGCAAAGGACATGCCCACAAGCAGGGCATAGGCCGTCGCAAAAAGTTCAAAGAGCTCGACCCAGGTGCGACGCGCGACAAGCACGACGCCGCATAGCGTTGTGGCATACAGCGCAACACCCCTTCGGAGGCTTTGATCCGGGGCCACCGACCAGAGGACAGACGCCATAGCGATTGCCAGCAGCAGAAGGAGGAATGGCTGTCTCAAGACCGCAAGCACGGAATTGCTGATGGAGAGTGCGAAAAGCACCAGCCCCATCCCGTATGCAGGAAAGAACAGGGCCCGGACAAAACCACTGCTGGCCTGATCACCCTTCTCCCCAAGCATGGGGAAAACCCAGACCTGGCTGAAGGTCAGAAGTATGATCAGGCACAGCGCAAAATCCACGAAACGCCATCCTGCGTGTCCCCCGAAGCCCGCAAAAAGCGGAGCTGAGACAGGCCTCACTGAACTGCCAATCTTGCGCGTCTGGATGGCGAGACATCTGCACGGTTGAAAAACAGGCCCGCAATGCTTGCGCCTGCTTCTTCCAGGGCATCACGCAATGCCAGGGGGGGGCGGACATCGGTTTCATCGGCAGACACAACGATCACGGTTTGATCCATGTTCCTGGCAAGGGTCAGCGCTGCCTTGGATCGATCAATCGATGGGCAATCCACAATGATAAGATCAGCATTTTTCCGCAGGGAAGACCAGTATCCCGGATTGCCCAGAACATGCAGATTCTGGCCAGGACGAAGCCCTTCGGTCCGAAAGCGCGTCACCCACCAGCGGGCATTTCCAACCTGGTGCGCGGCAAGATAGCGAGCATCGGCGATGTTGGATCCATCTTCTGATTGAGCCCGCGGTCTGAGGGTAAAGAACATGGATCCATCAGGACTGGCGCTCGAAGCCGGGCCGATCAGGCCGTATCGATCCTGTTCAGCGGAAATGGCCGCATACTGGCGCCCCGCAATGATATCGAGATCAACAAGCCAGACAGACCGCATGGCGCGGCGGCTGGCGTAGTGCGCCAACTCACGTGCGACAGAAGATGCCCCCTCCCCGCGCCGCGCTCCCACGATCTGGACAATACGGCTCCGTCCAGCCCCGGGTGCACCCAGGGCTGACCACAACTCGGCAATTTCGTCGCTCAGATCGACCATGACTCGAATCGGGATTTCAAGGATCAACCTTAGCCCCAAAAGGTCGAACCCTGCATGGTCACGATTCAGATTAAGCGAGGTGGCAAAATCCCTTGAAACGCCAGCAAGCCAACTAGCTGGCCTTGAGCCCTGCGCTGGCAAGTACGGGGAGTGCAAAAGTCCGCTCTGCCGCCCGGCGCGTCGCCAAACCAGGTCTCAACAACATCCGGACAATGCCTGCGCACATAGCTGTGAAACCGGCAAACAGCAGGGCAAGAATAGCAACTGGGATCCGCAGGCTCTGTCCCTTGATGGGCGGAATGGCCCGATTGACGATCCTGATATTGTCGCTTTCAAGATTGGCCAGATCCTGGGCCGCCCGCCCCTGGACCTCCTTGACGCTATACTCGCGCAGGTTCGCCTGCAGGACATCCCGATCCAGCAAGAGCTGCTGAAACTGGGGCTCAAGCGCCACCATCTTGAGGCTCCGCATGGTGAGCTGCTGAATCTGTCCGTTAAGGGCTGCGACGGACTGCCTTTGTGCCGCCACATCAGCAGCCAATTGAACCCGTTCGGTCTCGATGGTCTGATATATCGGGTTGATGCCCAACCGCTTGGCACCCTCAGTGCGCGTGCGGCCCGCAGCCATACCCGCTTCCAGCTGCGCAATCTGACTGTCAATCTCCTGAACAGGGCGGGCATCATTCCTGTACCGCGACAGCAGGTCTTCCCTCTGCACCCTGAGCGTGGCCAATTTGTCATTCGCCGCTCCGGACAGGTCCCGATAGATACCAACCTCCCTGCTGATACCCTCAATCTGGGAGGACAGGTTGGCAAGCCTGGCCATCCTCTCCTGCAATTGCGCTTCTGCCTGCAACTTCTGTTGTTCAACCTGAGCCGTAAGTTGGGAAAGGTTGGCCTTGTCCGCGGCGAAATCACCAATCTGGTTCGCGGCGAGAAACGCCTGAAACGCACGGTCCGCGCGATCAAGACGTGTCAAAAGGACATCTTTCTGCTCGGCAATGGCAGGCCCTGAAGTGTCACGCAGAACCGTCCGTCGATAAGCCATATACTCATCCAGCAATGTATTGAGCACCAGGGCGGCTGTTTCCGGATTATCGGCCTTGTAGCTGAGCTTGATCACGGGCGTATCGGGTGCCGTCTCAACCTTTGTATTGCGATTGAGGGCTCGAAGGGCCTCATCCATGATCTTTCTTTTCTCAGGAGCGTCGCCAGCGGCGTATTTGACGGCAAGCTTGGGATAAACCCGAGCCAGGCCAAGCTTGGTAATCACGCGCTGCTTGAGCTGTGGTGATCCCAGAATTTCGGTTTCAGACTGAATGACCTGATCGGCTGCCGGCACGGCACCTCTGCCGGCGTCACCTATTCTGGGCTCATAGACATATTCCTGACCGAGCCGCACCAGGACGCTGGAATAAACCGGATAGATGGTCTTCATCCGGGCGGCCCCGAACAGACCCACTGCCGCAATCGGCAGAAAGACCAGCAAAATGAAGTTTTTTTCCCTGAACAGTCGAACCAGGTAGTCGATCAGGTCATAGCGCGGCCCCGACGCAACGCGCCCTGGAGCCCCATATGCCGACGATGACGCAGCCATTGAATTCCGACTTACCCGTGCGTTACCAGGGCACCATGCCAGTCGTTAATTAACGCTCTGTTACCCATTTTCATTAACCCTGCGAGACATGAGGAGTTCTTCGAAACGGCTTTTGGGCCCAGCGGCCTTGCTCC
>CAIYSH010000299.1 GCA_903928755.1 uncultured Alphaproteobacteria bacterium
CGCCTTCAGCAGATGTGTTTCGGGCCCAGGATTTTGCCTGGTCAACCGCGGCCGGCAAGGGCGGTGTCGACGGACATGTCGGATTCAGCAGCGGCGGGGTCCGCTACACCTGCAAGGGTGCCGGCGTCATCCTGACCCCGGAGACCCTCTGGTCCCGTCGCCGGATGACCATTCTCTACAGCTCGCCGGTTTCATCCGCCCTGCCGGTTGACCAGGTCCGTGCCCGGACACCAACCGCGCCGGCGGGTGATTACTCGGCCTTCATCCGTCGCTCCACCTGCGACGCTGCAGACCGCTTCAGTTTCGCCAACCTGCCCAATGGGGCCTGGTATGTGATCCTGGTGGCCAAGCCCCTGGGTGGTAAGGGAACCGATATGGCCATCATGAAGCGGGTTGAAGTCCGCTTCGGCCGGATCATTCTGGTCGAGCTCTAGACGCCTGCGATTTCAGGGGTGGGACCAGCCCGCCCCCTGTTCCGGGTTTCAGTGCACAAGGGCCCTGCCGATTTCCAGCCCGGCCGCACCGACGGTGACGTGTATCACCGCCCCATCGATCAGATCTCCGGCCAGAAGCTTTCTGGCTATGGGATCCACAAGGTCCTTCTGGATCACCCGTTTGAGGGGCCGGGCCCCGTAGACCGGGTCATAGCCGCGCTCTGCCAGCCAGTGCTGCGCGGCGGGATCCAGACTGATCGACATGCGCTTGTCGGCCAGCATTTTTTCGACCCGCTGCAGCTGGATGCCGACGATATTGTCCATTTCCGGCCGGCCCAGCCGTTTGAAGAGGATGATCTCGTCCACCCGGTTCAGGAATTCCGGCCTGAAGTGGCGGCGCACGACATCCATGACATCGCCACGGACCGCTTCCACATCTTCGCCGTCCGCCTGACCCGCCAGGAATTCGGAGCCCAGGTTCGAGGTCATGATCAGCAGGGTGTTCCGGAAATCCACCGTGCGTCCCTGACCGTCGGTGAGACGACCGTCATCGAGCACCTGCAGCAGGACATTGAAAACATCGGGGTGGGCCTTCTCGACCTCGTCGAAGAGCACGACCTGATAGGGTCTGCGGCGCACGGCCTCGGTCAGGGCACCGCCCTCATCATAGCCCACATAGCCGGGAGGGGCCCCGATCATGCGGCTGACCGAGTGTTTTTCCATGTACTCGCTCATGTCCAGCCGGGTGATGGCAGACTCATCATCGAACATGAACCCGGCCAGGGCCTTGGTCAGTTCGGTCTTGCCGACACCCGTCGGGCCCAGGAACAGGAAGGATCCTATGGGCCGGTTGGGATCCTGCAGGCCCGCTCTTGCCCGACGCACCGCATCGGAAACCGCGACCAGGGCCTCCTCCTGCCCCACAACGCGACCGCGAAGGGCGTCTTCCATGGCCAGCAGCTTTTCCCGCTCGCCTTCCAGCATCTTGTCCACGGGGATACCGGTCCAGCGCGAAACGACGGCCGCAATCTGCTCGGCATCGACGACCTCGGGGCTGACCTGATCCTCTGCAGCCTTGGCCTCGGCATCGGCCAGCTGCTTCTCCAGAGGCGGAATTTCGCCATAGGCGATTTCAGATGCCCTCTGCAGATCGCCCCGCCTCTGGGCCGCAGCCAGTTCCGCACGGAGCCGGTCAATGGCTTCACGCACCTGGGCAGCGGACGAGACCTTGTCCTTTTCCGCCTTCCAGCGAACGGTCATGTCCTCGGACTGGGCCTCCAGATCGGCCAGTTCGTCCTCAAGCTTTTCCAGCCTCTGCTTTGAGGCCGCGTCGCTTTCCCGGGTCAGGGCTTCCCGCTCGATCTTGAGCTGGACCACGCGACGGTCGATTTCGTCCAGTTCCTCGGGCTTGGAGTCCACAGCCATGCGCACGCGGCTGCCCGCCTCGTCGATCAGGTCAATGGCCTTGTCTGGCAGGAAGCGGTCGGCAATGTAGCGGTTGGAAAGGGTCGCGGCCGCCACGATGGCGCTGTCGAGAATGCGCACACCGTGGTGCACCTCATATTTCTCTTTCAGGCCACGCAGGATCGACACCGTGTCCTCCACCGTAGGCTCGCTGACAAACACCGGCTGGAAGCGACGGGCCAGGGCCGCGTCCTTCTCCACGTGCTTGCGGTATTCCTCCAGGGTGGTTGCACCCACGCAATGGAGCTCGCCCCGGGCCAGGGCGGGCTTGAGCAGGTTGGAGGCATCCATCGCCCCCTCGGTCTTGCCGGCCCCCACCAGGGTATGCATTTCGTCGATGAACAGGATGATCGAGCCTTCGGCCTGGGTCACCTCGTTCAGGACAGCCTTCAGCCGCTCTTCGAACTCCCCGCGATACTTCGCTCCGGCGATCAGGGACCCCATATCAAGGGCCTGAAGCTGCTTGTCCTTCAGGCTTTCGGGCACATCGCCATTGACGATGCGCAGGGCCAGGCCCTCGACAATGGCCGTCTTGCCGACGCCAGGTTCACCGATCAGCACCGGATTGTTCTTGGTGCGGCGGCTCAGGACCTGAATGGTCCGGCGGATTTCCTCATCCCGGCCGATGACCGGATCGAGCTTGCCGTCCCGGGCGGCCTGGGTCAGGTCGCGGGCATATCGCTTCAGCGCATCATAGCCCTCCTCCGCATTGGCAGAATCTGCGGTCTTGCCCTTGCGCACGGCCTTGGCGGCCTCTTCCAGACCGGCGGCCGTGACCCCGGCATCCTTCAGGAGCCTGGCGACGTCACCGCCTTCCTTCGCTGTGGCGATCAGCAGTCGCTCGGTGGTGACAAAGGCGTCGCCTGATGCCTTGGCACCGCTCTCGGCCTCGGCAAAAATCCGGGCGACCTCGCCGGACATGTAAAGCTGGCCGGAACCACCCTCGACCTTGGCGCGCTTGCCGAGCAGGGCATCCACGGCAGTGTCCGCATCGCCGGGCCGTCCACCGGCACTCGTGATCAGGGCACGGCTCAGGCCATCCTTTTCCTCAAGCAGGACCTTGAGAAGGTGTTCCGGAGCCAGTTGCTGGTGGCGCCGGGCCAGGGCCAGGCTCTGAGCGGACTGGACAGCCTGCTTGGCCCGGTCGGAGTAAAGATCAATGTTCATGAGACCCCTCGTAAGGCGGAAGTTCGAAGATCGCCTTGAGAAAGCGCAATCTTCGTGACTCCGATGTAGTGTGGCGTTTCCGCCACACAACCCTCAAAGACCAGAACTTGTTCCCGATCTTTTTCGGGACCCTACTGCCGGGCCATTTCCGCCGCACCTATGCCCTCGCCGTCCAGAACCTGGTCATCATCCATGGTGACGATCACCCGCGAGAGCTTGCCGGTAAAGACGAAGGGCGCCTCATAACCGGCGACCGGGCTGCCGCGATCCAGACCGATATCCAGACCCGACCAGGAAATGAAGTTGGCAAAGCCCAGATGGGTGCTGACCTCTCCGACCTTCTTCCCGTCCACCGCCAGGGTAAATCTGCGGCCGTCGCTGTTCTGATGGACTCCCACCGACAGCCTGTGATGGCCAGCCGGAACCGGTGCGTCTGACGTCACGGTCACAAGGGCTCCACCCACATTGATGGTGTAGTTGAGCCGACCGTCCTGGAGGTAGAAGCTGTAGCCGCAGGTGGCGTCGCCGTGAGACAGCAGGACGCCTTCGGCCCCTTCCGGCGGCACAAGGACTTCGGCCTCGATCCGGTAGGATCGACTGCGAACATCGGGAGCCACATCGGTGGGCAGGTGACCCATGCCCCTGTGAAAGACAAACCGCTTTCGGTCGCCGTGATAGCGCAGGGCGTTTTCGGCAAAGCGCGGCCCGAACCGGTCGTCAAGCGGCAGAACCTTGCAACGTTCCGCCTCCGACCACCAGGTTGCAACCAGGTCATCCAGCTTGTCCTTGCGGGAGCCCGCCAGATCCTGCACCTCCGAGAAATCAGCATCCAGATGGTAGAGCTCCCACACATCCTTGTCGAAGGGCAGGCCGGGCGGGTGGAAGGACACGGCCTTCCAGCCCTCCTTCCAGAGGCCGCGATGACCGAACATTTCGAAGTATTGCGGCCGGGTCCTGTGGCTGGCCTGGGGATCGGTGAAGGAGGCCTTGAAGCTCTGCCCCTCCAGCGGCATCTGAGGGACCCCGGCAAGGGTCTGCGGGATGTCCAGTCCCAGTATGTCCAGTATGGTCGGGGTGAAGTCGGTGGCGTGGGCAAAGGCGTGCCGCAGTTCGCCCCGTGCCTTGATCCCGTTGCGCCAGGAAATCACCAGAGGGTCCCGGATGCCGCCGCCATGGGTGTTCTGCTTGTAGCGGCGCAAGGGCGTGTTGGAGGCCATGGCCCAGCCCTGGGGGAAGTTGGAATGGGTGTCAGGCCCGCCGATATCGTCAATCCGCGCCAGCTTTTCGGCCATGGGCTCGGGCTTCATGTTGTAGGGGCCCATGGCGTTGACCATGCCCAGGGGGCCGCCTTCCTGGCTGGCTCCATTGTCTGAGAGGATCAGGATCAGGGTGTCATCGCGGAGACCGGCTGTATCGAGGACGTCGATCAGTCGGGCAATGTGCTGGTCCGCATGGTCCAGCATGCCGGCATAGGCGCTCTGCAGGCGGGTGAAGAGCCTCTGCTCATCGGCGGAATATTCGTCCCAGGCCCGGACCCCGTCATTGCGAGGTGGCATGACCGTTTCAGGCGGGACAATGCCCATGTCCTTCTGCCGGGCCAGCCGGGCCGCGCGTTCAGCGTCCCAGCCCTTTTCAAACACAGGGTCATAGCTGTGAATGATATCCTTGGGGGCCTGGTGCGGCGCATGGCAGGCCCCGAGGGCCATCCAGAGCAGCCAGGGGGTCTGGGGCGCATCGGCGATGTGGTCGGCGATGAACCGGATGGACTGGTCCACCAGGTCTGCGGTCAGGTGATAACCGTCCTTATAGCCGCCCGGCGGGTTGATGGGCGTATTGTCCCGCACCAGTTCGGGGGCGTACTGGTCGGTCTCGGCGTCCATGAAGCCGTAGAACCGGTCAAAGCCGCGCCCCAGGGGCCAGCCGTCGAAGGGTCCGGTCGGACCTGACTCGGTCAGCGGCGTCGCGTGCCACTTGCCGACCATATAGCTGCGATAGCCGTGCGGCTTGAGCATTTCCGGCAGGGTGCCGGCTTCTCTGGCCAGTTTGCCGCGATAGCCCGGAAACCCGCTGTCGAAATTGGCCAGGCAGCCCATACCCACCGAGTGGTGATTGCGGCCGGTCAGCAGAGCCGCCCGCGTGGTGGAGCACATGGCTGTGGTGTGGAAGCTCGTATAGCGAAGCCCGTCGGCCGCCAGGGCGTCGATGGTCGGGGTGCGGATCGGCGAGCCATAGCAGCCGAAATCCGAGAAGCCGACATCGTCAAACAGGACCACCAGAATGTTCGGCGCACCCTTTGGTGCCTGGACCGGCTCAGGCCAGTAGGGGGTCGACTCCGCCAGGGTCCTGCCGATTTTTGCCGCGCCGTTGGTCATGGTCCGCCCCGCCTGATTCAAGTGGCAAGATGAATGCCAGTTTTCCTCAGGACCGCAAGGGCGGGGCAGAGCGCGACCGTCGCCTTACTTCTGCGTCGCGTAGATCTTGACCACCTCGTAGAGGAAATCGCGGCCGTCATAGAGGGCATCCACCCGGACACGCTCGTTGAGGCCATGCACCCCGCCGCCATCAGGCTCACCGAAGATTCCCGAGAGGCCATAGGTCGGCGTTCCGGCGGCATTTATGAAACGTCCGTCCGTGGCACCGGTGGACATGGCGGGCACCAGGGGCACGCCGGGCCACATCCTTGCTGACACCTTCTCGATGGGCGCGATAATGGTCTTTGTCAGGGGCGGCGGCGGCGAGACGGGGCTGGGCACGCCCACCGGGGTGACGCTGATCTTGTCATCGGCAAAGACAGTCATCAGCTGCTTGCGGACCGACTCGATGGATTCACCGGGCAGGATCCGGCAGTTCACATTGGCCTGGGCCCGCTGCGGCAAGGCGTTTGGCGCATGACCGGCAGTGACCATGGTGGCTACGCAGGTGGTGCGCATCATGGAGTTTCGGCTGGCGTCCTTTGCCACGATGGCGACGGCTGCCGTGTTGGTCGGATCATTGGCAACGGCCGTCATGGCTGCGCCGCTCTCGCCACCCTCAATAGGACCCATCTTGGCGAAGTGATTGCGGGTCGCTTCGTTGATGGCGATGGGGAAGTCATGGGCCCCCAGCCGCGCCAGGGCACCGGACAGGTGATAGATCGCATTGTCCTTGCTGGGACGCGATGAGTGGCCGCCCGGATTGGTCGTGACCAGGGTGAAGTCCTGATAGACCTTTTCGCCGGCCTGGATCCCAAGGAACTGGCGCTCGCCCTTTTCGTTCAGACGGCCGCCGGCCCCTTCATTGAGGGCAAATTCAGCGCTCAGGGCTTCCGGCCGGTTCTTGAGCAGCCATTCCACGCCATCAAAGGTGTCGGAGGTTTCTTCGCCGCAGGTCAGGGCGAGTTTCAGGCCGCGGCGGGGTTTGAAGCCCTCGGCCTTGTAGCGGATCATGGAGTCCGTGAAGATCGAGGCCATGGCCTTGTCGTCGCTCGCGCCCCGGGCATAGAAGTAGCCGCCCTCCTCGATCAGGGTGAAGGGGTCGCGCACCCAGTCCGCGCGATTTGCCTCAACCACATCGACATGGGCCAGCAGCATGACGGGCTTCAGCCTGGCGTCCGAACCTTTCAGGTTGGCGATCAGGGCCCCCCACTTGGGGTGCTCTGCCGGCACGATCACTTCCATGTCGGTATCGGCATAGCCCGCTCCCTTGAGCCGGGCCGCCATCTTCTCTGCAGCCAGGGTGCAACTGCCAACCGACAGGGTGGTATTGGTCTCGACCAGTTCCTTGTAGAGGTCGCGATAGGCCAATTGGTCCGGACGCGGCGCTGCATGGGTGCCGCTGGCCACGGTAAGGGCCGAGACGAAAATGGCTGACGCGAGAAGCTGGGAACGCATGACCTTGAATCCTGATCGGGAGGAATAATCGCGGCAATCGATAGACCCACCCCCATGAGCTGGCAAACAAGTTGATTGCCTGGCGGTGAATTCTTCCGTCAACATGCCCCTGAAGTGGAGCAAGACATGACCAGGGCGGCTGATTTTTCGACACTGCTTTACGAGGTCGCCGACCATATCGCGGTCATCACCCTGAACCGGCCAGACCGGCGCAATGCCCTCAATCCCCCGGCCTATGCCGAAATCGAGAGGGCCTTCCGCGCGGCCAGCCAGGATCCGGATGTCCGCTGCTGTGTGGTGACGGGTGCAGATCCGGCCTTCTGCTCCGGCGAGGACGTCAAGGAAATGATGACCGGCGAGCCGGCCAAGCCGCGCCCTCCCGCCGTTCGCCAGCCGCCGACCCCCGCCGCCATGGCCGCCCTGGAGTGCGAGAAGCCGGTGATCGCCGCCGTCAATGGCGCCGCCGTCGGCTGGGGCATGGAACTGGCGCTGTATGCCGATATCCGGATCGCCTCGGAACGGGCGCGCTTCGCCGAGCTGTTCATCAAGCGGGCCCTCATCTGCGATGTCGGGGGATTGCTCAGACTGCCAGCCATTGTCGGCCCGGCCAAGGCTGCGGAACTGCTGTTCACGGGAGACGCCATAGACGCAGCCGAAGCCCTGAGGATCGGCCTTGTCACCCAGGTGACGCCCCATGAGGACTTGATGCCGGCCGCCATGAGCCTTGCCAGACGCATTGCCCTCAATTCCCCCCTGGCCCTGCGCTATATGAAGGAAGGCCTTCGCAGGACCGCCTATGGCGACCCGCGCGAGGTGGGGGGCTGGGCGATCGAGGTCATCCATCGCCTGTTTGCGACAGAGGACCACCGGGAAGGGGTCAGAAGCTTCCTGGAAAAGCGGGAGCCGGTCTTCACCGGTCGATAGATCCCGTAAAGCCCCGGGGCGAGACCGTCTAATTCAACTTGGGCGGCTTGATGGGTTCTCCGGGCATGGGTGCGACAGGCACCCCGTCATCGGCCAGCTTTTTTACTTCTTCCGGGGTCGCCTGACCGTAAATGCCCCGGTCCTCGGACTTGCCCTCGTGGATGGCTCGGGCCTCTCTGGCGAAGTCGTCACCCACATAGTCAAAGTTCTCTTCGACATGCCGACGGACTTCCGTCAGGGCCTCGTCGAGCATGGCGCGGGATTCCGGTGAACCCTCGACACTGCGATTTTTTGTCCCGGTGACTGCAGGGGCCATGATCTGTTTCCGCACGGATTTCGAGGCACAGACCGGACACTCCACCAGGCCCTTGGCCTGCTGGTCATCATAATCGGCCGATGCGCCGAACCAGCCTTCGAATTCGTGACCCGCGTCACAGGCCAGGGCATAGCGGATCATGGCAGAACCTGAGGCGGCGCGAAGGTCCGGGCATTACGCAGGGCAGGAATGGCGGCGCGGGACTTGGCCACGGCGGCCAGATCAAGATCGACGACCAGGACGCCGGGCTCATCATGGTCGAGCTGACCCAGGATCTCGCCCCAGGGCCCGACCGCCAGGGTATGGCCCCAGGTGCCGCGTCCGTCCTCGTGGAAGCCGCCCTGGGCCGCTGCGAGAACGAAGCTGCCGGTCTCGATCGC
>CAIYSH010000300.1 GCA_903928755.1 uncultured Alphaproteobacteria bacterium
GCCCCGTCGGTCATGAGCACCATGATTTTCCGTGGGTGAATATTGGGGCCGTCCGTGTCATAGGCCAAGGCATCCGTCATGGGTTGGGCTGTGCTGAGCATGTTGAACCCCCAGGCAAGACCTGCAGGAATATAAGTCTCTCCAGTCGCCGTCAGCGCCTTTATGGCCGTGATGACCGTGGCCGAATTCGTGGTCAGGGCTATGGCCGGGGCAGCGCAGGTGACATTCATCAGGCCCGGATATTTCCGTTGCGAATCGCTGTCCCGGACATTGTCCGGATAGGCGGGGGAGCCATAGCACCCATAGAAATGTGACTCTTCCCACCAGGATGTATCGAGCGGGGCCGGGCAGGTATTCATCTGCACAGACTTGCAGTTGGCCTGCTGGTTACAGGTGCCCGGGTGAGACCCGGTTTGCACCTGGCAGGCATAGGTGGCCGACTGTGTCCCCGTCTGGCATGTATAGTTCACAGGGGTTCCGTCATTGTAGCTTGTACACGTCCCGTAAACGGGAGTCGTTCCATTGCAGGTGCCTGCCCGGTATTCAGCGACCTGGCAGGCAGACTGGATGGTGTCGCACTGATTGGTCATACAGGACTGGGCGGTCAGAACCTGATGATAGATATGTTTGTCTGCCGGAACGTCAGCCCAGGTCGCAATGCGCGATGCAATGCCCAGATTGACATGCTGGGCGAAGGGAATGATGGCGATCTTGACCGTTCCTGTGTCCGAGGCGGTGAACAGTGAGTTCACCATATCTGCGGCAGCAACCTTCAATGTCGTGATTTTGGTACCGGCCATGGAGCCGGTTGTATCGAGAACCAGAGCCAGTTCCACGATCTGCTGCTGTCCGCGAACAGCCTCAGCATGCACCGTGATCTTGATGTTGTGGTCGGTCAGCAACCCCAGGATTATCGGTTGCACCTCGGCTGTCGCCTCTCCCACCAGGGTCGTTGATGAGAGGATGAAGGAGGATTTCGGGTCCAGCATTATCGTGTCTGCACTCAGGGCTGCCGCCACAAACTTCTTGCCGATCCCGGCCACAACCTCCTGGTCCGTAGAATGTGAACTGCTGGCAGCCAGGGTTCCGGAGTCGAGGGCGGCCTGCAGGTTGTTACGGGCCATGGATATCCGGGTCAGGTCAATTCCGGCCAGAGACAGTCCCATGAGTGAGGCGCCTGCCAGGGCATAGATCATGACGACTGACCCGGCTTCCCTGCGGAGGAAACGGTTCATATGGTCACGGATGTGAGGCAGAAAATTCGCGATCATCGTCTATTCAGGCTTTCGACGACGTCGGCGGAAGCGAATGACTTCCGAACACAGCGGGAACTCATAATGCAAACTGGTGTAGGTGGAATTAAAGGGGCAAGGCTCCGGGCGATGTTCGCCTGTCTTTTCGCGACAGGATGTCTTCTGCTTCAGACCGCCTTCGTACCGGCCAGGGCAGCTGAAGTCCGAGGCCCGGATCTGACCTGGGTCGGCCATCTGTCCGGTCGGGACCATCAGACCTATCTCGAGGTGCCCTTCCTTGTCCCCCGGGGCGTCGAGCGGCTGACCCTCGAGTTCAGCTATTCCGGCAAGGATCAGCGGACCACGCTGGACCTCGGATTGAGGGATCCTGTCCGGTTTCGGGGATGGAGCGGAGGAAACAAGACCAGGCTGGTGGTGGAAGCTTCCGATGCCACACCGTCCTATCTGTCGGGTCCCCTTCCCCGCGGCACCTGGAAACTGGTCATAGGGGTTCCCAACCTCCGTCGCGGGGTCACGTCGGATTACACCGCCAGGGTCTGGTTCGACCGGTCGGGCTCTGACTTTCCGGGCTTTTCCTCACCTTCAGACCGCGGCGCTCCAGGCTGGTATCGAGGTGACCTTCACGCCCATACCGCCCACTCCGACGGCAGCTGCATGTCATCCAGTGGGCAGAGGGTGCCCTGTCCGGTCTTCAAGACCCTTCAGACTGCCCAGTTACGCAAGCTCGACTTCATCGCCATCACGGATCACAACGCGGTATCCCAAAACCAGGCGCTACGGGAACTGGCACCTTTTTTTGACACCCTGCTGATCCTGCCGGGTCGGGAGATCACAACATTCCAGGGACATGCCAATGTCTGGGGCCCAACCCGGGATCTGGAGTTTCAGCTCGGAACGAAACGCGCCAAAACCTTCAATGCCATCCTGGATCAGGTGCATGACGCCCAAGGCCTGGTATCGATCAATCATCCGCAATTGCCTTCAGGTGAGGCGTGTATGGGATGCGGCTGGACGGCCCCGACGGACTGGTCGAAGGTTGATGCCATCGAGGTCATAAATGGAGGGTCCCTTGCCTTCCAGGGCGCGGAAGGGCCGATGTCAGGCATACCCTTCTGGGAACACCTTCTGGACAGGGGCTACCGGATCACCGCGGTCGGAGGGTCAGACAATCATGATCCTGATCTTCCGGTCGATCGACCTGGAGCCCTTGGAAGACCAACGACCTTCGTACATGCAGAGGCCCTGACCCAATCCGCCCTTCTCGACGGCATTCATCGTGGTCGTGTCTTCCTGGATGTGGCGGGCCTGTCCGCGCCCGTACTGGAGGTCAAGGCCGTGGTCGGCGACCAGGCCGTCGAAACCGGGGGAACCCTTCTGCTCCGGACGGGAGATCTGATTCATCTGACCGTCTCCACGGCAGGCTTGCCGCCGGGCGCGGCCCTTTCTGCCCGCGGCAGTGCGCTTTCTTTGGCGGCTCAGCGCGACTGGCCTGCCGTCTCCAACCCGACTGAAATCGTCCTGCCTTTCGAGGGCACCGCATCCTGGTTGAGGTTCGATGTCCGGGACTCAAAGGGGGCCCTGATCCTTCTGGGCAACCCGGTCTATCTCAGGCCCGCCCCCTGATTGTGCCCGGGGTCGTCTGAAAAGCCTGGCCGGACAAATGTCTTATTAACAAGCCTGTCAGATATTGCGTCCTGCCCCGCCCACATCGGTGCGGAAGTGACGCTTGATTCTGTAATTGGCAAACCGGGACGAAAAGCAAGACCATGGCTATGAGCGCCAGCTCCAAGGGTCGGTTCAACCTGCAGAA
>CAIYSH010000301.1 GCA_903928755.1 uncultured Alphaproteobacteria bacterium
GGAGCTGTGCAGTCGCCGCAAATCCTGCAGCTTTCGGGCATTGGCGACCCTGACGAACTTGGCAAGCATGGCATTGCGGTGGTCAAGGCCCTGAAGGGGGTCGGAGTCGCCCAGGGCACCGCTGGTGCTGGCTTTGGTGCCATGGCTGGCAGCCTGAAGGGGGGAACCGGAACGGCCTCAGTGGTCACGGTGGACGGCATGACCGTCGGGGCTCTGGCCTGCGTCAACAGCTATGGTGCGGTTGTGGCCCCTGGCACCCGCAGTTTCTGGGCCGCACCCTATGAGATGGGCGATGAATTCGGCGGGCTCGGCACTGCAGATCTCAAGGCGGCCCCTGACGACTGGGGCCTGGCCAAGGCCGATCCCGGCCAGAGGATGAACACCACCATTGCCTGCGTCGCCACCGACGTCGCCCTGACCCCAGCCCAGGCCAAAAGGCTCGCCATCATGGCCCAGGATGGATTGGCCCGCGCCATCCGTCCCATCCACGCCCCGTTTGACGGCGATGTGGTCTTCGCCCTGTCCACTGGCCGCCAGCCGCTCAAAGGCGGCGATTTCACCCTTGCCCGCCTGGGTGCCCTGGCTGCAGACGTCCTGGCCCGGGCCGTGGCCCGCGGGGTCCATGAGGCCACCCCATGGCCGGGCACACAGGTCGTCTGCTGGCGGGATTTATAGAACAGCTCTGCAGGGGCTTGCGCTTTGCCGCCGGCCCGACTAGGTTCCGCGCCCTCGCCGTAAGGCCATGCGCGCCCGTAGCTCAGCTGGATAGAGCATCAGACTACGAATCTGAGGGTCGGACGTTCGAATCGTTCCGGGCGCGCCATTTTTCCCCGTTTTGCTTGTCAGGGGTCTTTTTCGACCGTTGGCACAGAACTGTCGGAAGCGAGATGTACGAAGACCACGGAGCTCTTCTGAGAGACCCCAGGTGCCAATGTGTGGTCGGCCATTTAGCGAAATTTCGATGATCTGACGAGGCGTCCCGGACCCTCGATCGTGCAGGGATCGCTGTCTCGATACATTGGCACTGAATGTCCAGCAGGTGGATGGAAGCTGAAGACCTGGCCAAAAAAAAACGGCTCAATGAGCCGCTGATTTTCCCCTGATCGGGAGAGTGAAACAGCTAGCCCTCAGAGCCGCCGTCACCCCTAAAACGCATAAGCATATTTGATGCCCTTCTGCCCGTCATCTCAAGTCCAGAGCTGGTGCCAGTATCCCGATTGGCTCTCAATGGCAAGTAAAAGCCTCCATTGGCGTAAGCTGTCCGGCTTACCATGTGGCCAGAAAGACGGGATAACATCCGGGCCCTATGGCTTTTATGCGACCTGGTCTTCCGTATCGTCGTCCTTGGCGTGCCGCCACCAAAGCGAGACGCTGTTGTGGGGCAGTATCGGCCCGGCGATCCGCCAGACCTGACTGCGACCATCTTCCGCCGGAATACTCTGTTGGACTGTTGATGCCGTGCGCGGTCGCATCCCCCACTTAAGTCCCTCCACGTTGACCGTCAGTGTCAGTTTCAGGCCCATGGTCGGATGGAGGAAGCTGAAGATTTCCGTATCTGAAAGTTCCTTGACCATGGTCGCGTCGATCGCAATGTCGCGTTCCTCATTGCCTTTCAGCGTGATGCGCTTGTTGTAGGCGCGCTCTGTCCCGTCGTCACCAATGAGGAGGGCGGTGAGCTCATCACCTGTAATTGGTGGATCCTGGCCGATCCTCAAGGAACTCAGTCGCGCCCTTTCCCTGAATATGCCCGACCGCAATGGAAGGCCGTATTTGAGATCAAACGTATTGTCGGCATTGGTCAGATTCCGCACCGAATACCGGATCTGGACCGTTACCAGCAGGAAACGCGTAAAATCGACCTTTCCTGCATAGTCCGACGGGCTCGGATAGGCATCAAGCCTGTAGCTGACCTCATAGTCGCGCCGGAGCAGCTTGGCCTGGAAAACGCGCTCAATGGCAACCCTGACATATGCCGGCTCGTGACTGATCTCGTAGATCGCCTTGAAGACGTTCTGATTGAGCGCCTGATTTTTCTCGCGAAAGAGCTTGATGAAATCGGCATGCGCCCTGGCTTCAATGGAGATCGAGACAATGAAGGCGATGATCAAGGCGAACCCGAGCTCAGACAGAAATTTGATGCCTGATTCCGGGCTGAAAACCACAAGTGTCAGCTGAGCGATCTGCTGCCCCAGGTGCGCGTTGTGCTCCCGGGCATGGTTCAAAAGCTCGACATTGGTCGCGATGAAAACCAGAAATACGCCAACGACAATCGGCCACAACGGCGTGGTGATACGGGGGAAGATTTTCCTGGCTCTGGTTATTGCCGGAGGACCGGATGACCGCGGAGCCGCATGTTCCTCAACGACTTCGTTCATTCACCCCTCTCCGTGAAATCTGCGGTAACCTGAAAAATCATCCTAAGAGGATGCCATGTCACAATCCACCTTCAGGTTGAGTTTCACCTCGTGGGCTTGAACATTCCCCAAGCCAGCCACAGGGGCCCTCATTTGGGCGATGCACCCGGAACGGGCACGGGCAGTGGTTGCGCCGTGTCCTAAGCAATCGAAGAAACTATCACCCAGATGAGGGGGAGCCGCACCCTCGCCCCGCTCAGGATCGGCGGTCAGGCCCAGGTTTCATGGCTGAAGTCCGCTCAGAAAATCA
>CAIYSH010000302.1 GCA_903928755.1 uncultured Alphaproteobacteria bacterium
CAATATTAAGCGCCAGTCTGAACAGGGTGGTCACGAGCAGGACGGTCGGGAAGGCGGTGAATTCCAGCGGTCGCTTGATGAACAGCGAGGTCATCAGGATCAGGACGGCCGAGGTGATCGAAAGCGAAAGCAGGCCGTCCAGCAGGAAGGACGGCACCGGCAGGATCATGAGCACGATGACGCCGATGACGCCGACCGCCATGGCGACCTCGCCCTGGGCCAGCCAGCCGACAACCTCACGGCCTGTAGGGCGCGACGCCCCGAAGAAACTGGTGTCAGTCACGGGTCAGGTCAGGCTGCGTGGAAGCCCATCTGCGGTGCTGGCACCGAGACGCCGGCATCGGAATACTCCTTGAGCTTGTTCCGCAGGGTGCGGATCGAGATGCCCAGGATATTGGCAGCATGTGTCCGGTTGCCGAGGCAGTGCTCCAGTGTGTCTATGATCAGCTGTTGTTCCATTTCAGCGACCGTCTGGCCCACAAAGGCCCGGCTTGCTGCCTCAGCGGCAGAGGCTGCGGCCATGGCGGTGCGTGTCGCGACATCAGCGGGTGCCAGAGGCTGGCCGTCGGGCAGGCGGATGGCCGTCTCTTCGATTTCCGGCCCCGAGGCCAGCAGGACGGCGCGATGCATGGCATTTTCCAGCTCGCGTACATTTCCTGGCCAGCGATGCCCGACAAGCCTGCGCCGGGATTCGGCCGACAGTTGCCGCGGCGGCGTGCCGTTTGCGGCTGCATATTTCTTCACGAAAAACTCTGCCAGCACGACAATGTCTCCGGGACGTTCCCGAAGGGGGGGCAGACGAAGGTTCACGACATTGAGGCGGTAGAGCAGGTCTTCCCGGAATGTGCCGTCCTTGACGGCAGCGATCAGGTCGCGGTTGGAGGTGGCCAGGATCCGGATGTCGACCTTGACCGGCTTCGATCCGCCGACCCGGTCAATCTCCCGCTCCTGAATGGCGCGGAGCAGTTTGGCCTGCAGGCGGGTATCCATTTCGGAAATTTCGTCCAGAAGCAGGGTGCCCCCATTGGCCTCTTCGAACTTGCCGATCCGCCGGGCCAGGGCCCCGGTGAATGCCCCTTTTTCGTGACCGAACAATTCACTCTCAAGCAGGTTTTCCGGAATTGCGGCGCAGTTCACGGAAATGAAGGGCCTGCTGGCGCGACGGGATTTCTGGTGGACATAGCGGGCAATGACTTCCTTGCCCGAGCCACTTTCCCCGGTGATCAGGATCGAAGCTTCAGAAGCGGCGATCTGGTCTGCAAGGCTGATCACGGCCTGCATGGCCGGATCATTGACCACCATCGGCTTGTTGTCGTCGGAGACAGCCGCCAGGACGGCGGCGATCATCTCGGCTTCGGGTGGCAGGGGAATGAATTCCTTGGCGCCAGCGCGAATGGCATCACCCGCCTTCTGGGCATCGGGATCCACACCACAGGCGACAACGGGCACCCGGATGCGTTCCGCCTCATTGGCGGCAATCAGGGCCGCTATGTCCAGGTCATAGTCGACCAGCATCAGGTCGGCGCCCTGACCAGCCCGCAGGGCGTGTGTCGCTGCCGCAATGGTTTCCACATGACTGACCTTGGCACCTGCCGCCATGGCCATTTTCACGGCGGAAGCCAGTTGTCCGTTCAGTTGTCCAACGACCAGAAGCCGCATACTCGTCTCTCCTATGAACACCCGTCCCTTAGGACTGGGAGTCCCCGTCCTTGATGATTTCAGTCATGGTCACGCCCAGGCGCTCGTCGACGATGACGACCTCCCCGCGGGCGACCAGTCGGTTGTTCACGTAAATGTCGATGGACTCGCCGACCTTGCGATCGAGTTCCAGAATGCTGCCGGAATTCAGCTGCAGGAGTTGTGCGACGCTCATTGTGGCGCGGCCCAGTACAGCCGAAATGGAAACCGGAACGTCGAATACCGGCGCAAGATCGGTCGCGGTGCGCGCCTCCTTGTCCCCCTCCGGCATGGTCGGCGCATCGCCTGGACCGAAGTCATCAAGCTTCAGGTCTGTATCGCTGTCCGACATCAGAATTCACTTTCGGTTGCAGGAAGAAGCGGCTCTGCGTTCAGACCTTCTGAGGTCAGGGCTGAATTGAGAGCGTCAGCCACCCTTTGAGCCGCGAGGTTGGGGTCGAAGGCGGCGGTTCCATCCCCGAAATCCAGGCTGAATGCTGCGCGGGGAAGGGTTGGGTCTGAACGGACCTGGATCGCGCCTGCAAACCCGATGGCAGAGGCTGCTTCTTCCAGGACCTTGCCGAGACCTTCGACCAAATCCGGGGTGACAGAGACCAATAACCTGGGGGCGGACTCAATCTCCCGCGACAGGGCGCTGATGGCTGCCGTCAACACGGCCTGCGGGATGGCTTCCAGCGCGGCGTCGGCAATGGCACGGCTGCAGGCCAGAACGAGGTCGGCCGAACCGACCCGATGACGATGGGCCACCTGTGCAAGGGTATCCAGGGCCAGTTTGGCATCCTGGGCAATGGAGGCCAGGGCATGCGCCTGAAGGGCTTCCATCCGGGCCAGGGTCTGACGTTCGCCTTCGCGCATGGCCTCGCGCTCCAGGACTTCAACCTCTTCAGGGCTGAACGAACGCTTCGGGCGCGGCGCGGCATAGGCCACGTCACCTTCGCCATCGAAGATGGTGTCAAACCCGAATTTTTCGAGGGCCTGGGTTCCCATCAGAAGATCAGCTCATCGTCATTGCCAGAGCCGGCCAGCATGATTTCTCCCTTGGCGGCCAGGTCTTTTGCAACCTGAACCATCGCCGTCTGGGCCTGTTCCACATCCTTGAGACGGACGGGGCCCATACTCTCCATGTCATCACGCATGATCTTGGATGCGCGTTCCGACATGTTGGAGAAGAACATTTCCCGGATTGTTTCCGAGGCCCCCTTCAGCGCAAGACCCAGCTGGTCTTTTTCGACACCGCGCAACAGGGTCTGAACGCCGCCAGGATCGAGTTTCGACAGATCCTCGAAAACGAACATCAGGGCGCGGATCCGCTCCGCAGCTTCACGGTTGCGCTCTTCCAGGGCCGCAATGAATCGGGACTCTGTCTGGCGGTCGAAGGAGTTGAAGATGTCGGCCATCATTTCGTGGCTGTCGCGCTTGTTCGTGCGCGCCAGGTTCGACATGAATTCATTCCGAAGGGTCTGTTCGATCTTGTCGAGAATTTCCCTCTGCACCGGCTCCATGCGCAACATGCGGGTGACGCACTCGAGGGCGAAATCCTCAGGCAGGGCCGAAAGGACGCGGGCGGCATGCTCGGGTTTGACCTTTGAGAGCACGACCGCGACGGTCTGGGGATATTCATTCTTCAGATAGTTGGCGAGAACGGCCTCATTAACATTGCCGAGCTTGTCCCACATGGTCCGGCCCGCCGGACCTCGGATCTCCTCCATCATGCCCTCGACCGTGCTCGGGTCGAGGAACTGGGAGAGCATGCGTTGGGTCTGGTCAAAGGAGCCCATGACCGAACCCGAGCCGGAGATGTTCGAGACAAACTCGACCAGCAGGGCTTCCACTACATTGGAAGAGACATTCCCCAGGGTGGCCATGGCCTGGGAAATTTCCTTGATTTCGTCCTCTTCCAGAGCCTGCCAGATCGTGATGTGGTCCGGGCCGAGTGCCAGAAGGACCACTGCAGCCTTTTCAGGCCCGGTCAGCCGGTCAGCATCGGCTATGGTTTTGCCCTTGGCGGCCATCTTCCCTAGGCCGCCTCATGGAGCCAGGTGCGCAACAGGGCGACCGACTCATCCGGGTGTTTTTCGACGAATTCTGCCACGCGTTTGACCGAGCTGGCCTTAACCTGGCCCTCGATCCGGGCCACGTCGAGACGCTGTTCCATGTCGGTCTGACCCGGGGCCGGGAGGGCGATGGGCCCGCCATTTGAGGGGTCGACCTGGATCTGCATGGTCTGACCGTCTGCCGTCGTGATCACCCTTGTCACGCCCTGCACGCCGGACATGTTCGACATGCCGCCGCCTGTTGCCGATCTCAACAGGGGTCTGACGATGAAGAAGATCATCAGCAGGGCGACAATGAACAGTATGAGCAGTTCCACGGCGCGCATGATGTCATTCTTGTCGAAACCCATCAGTGGGCTGGCCGCGGTCACGCCATCAGCAGATGCGTCAGTCGGGAACTGCACATTGACAACCGTAACCTGATCGCCTCGGGCCTGGTCATAGCCGACCGCCGTTCGGACCAGTTGTTCGATGCGCTGCATTTCGGCGGCCGAACGGGGTGTATAGGCCCCGGGCTTGCCCTTGACGGGGTCGGCATGGGTGCCGTCAACGGCGACTGCGACTGAAATTTTCTTGACCTGGCCCGGATCCTTTACCTCGGTCCGCGTGGTCTTGGAGATTTCGTAATTGGTCGTCGATTCCGTCCGGCCGCTGGCGGATCCGGACGCACCATCTTCGGGGCTGGGAACGCTTCCGGGAATATTGGCGCTGGCCGTTACCGCGCCCGAGCCTCCGGCACCGCTCTCTTTGGCATTCTCGTCTGTGGTGGATTCAGAGCGGATGACCTGACCGTCCGGGTCGAAGGTTTCCTGTTGAACCGTCACCCGGGACAGGTCCAGCTCTGCCGCAACGGTAACCCGGGCCTTGCCCGCGCCGACCATGCCTTCGACCATGGATTTGACGGTCTTGGCGATCCTTTGCTCGACATCACTCTTGCGGCCATCGGCGGCCGCGGCATCACCTTCAGTGCCGCCGGACAGGGTCTTGGCGTGCTGGTCGATGACGGTGACACGATCGGCCTTCATGTTTGGCACGGCGCTCGAAACGAGGTTCTGGATCGCGCGGACCTGTTCGGGTCCCGGTTCCCGGCCTCCGACATTGATGGTCACGGAGGCAGATGGTTGCTGGGCCTCTTCTTCAAAAAGTTCGCGTTTGGGCAGGACGAGGTGGACGCGGGTTGATGTGACCCCGTCGAGGCTCTGGATTGTCCGACCCAGTTCCCCTTCCAGGGCGCGCTGCCGGTTCAGCTGCTGGACAAAATCGGTCTGTCCCATGGCATTGGTCTGATCAAAGATCTCGTAACCCACTGAAGCTGCAGTCGGCAGCCCCTTGCCCGACAGCAGCAGACGGGTGGAGGCGACCTGATCGCGCGGGACCATGATGGTCGACCCATCACCCTTGGCTTCGTATTTGATATTGGCTTGATCCAGGGCCTTGGTGATTTCACCGGCTTCCTTGAGATCCAGATTTGAATAGAGCAGGGCCTTTGGCTGACCCAGATTCAGGGTCAGGGCAAACAGCGTTGCAGCGACCCCCGCGCCTATGCCGATAATGGCGGCAAGGCGTCCGAATCCGAACCTTTGTAACGCGGCGACAAAACCGTTCAACGCCCTGGGTCCCCATTACCAAACAGCGGAGCTCAAGGATCTCTCGCCCGCCGCTAGGCAGGATTTACCCATCACATGGTAAACATCGGGTTTATGGATGACGGAGTCGGCAAATTTTTCTCAGTTGTGGTTATCAGCTTGCCCATGGGGTCAGACCACCCCACCGATAAAGCAATACCGCAAAGACCATGAAAATGATCACGCTGGCCAGGTATCCGGTTTTTCGGGTGACGGTCCAACTGTCCACGCGGCGGCCGCCACGCAGGACCGCCGGCGTAATGAGGGCAGACAGCAGCGTAAAGCCTGCAGCGGCGATGGCACAGGCCGAACTCAGCAGTATGAAAGGCCCGGGCCATCCGTACATGACGTTGGCGATGTCGCCGGTCTTGACCTTCCAGGTCATGAAAAGGAGGCTTGCGGCGATCCATAGTATGGCTTGCACCCCCTGGATCAGGCCTGCACGGCCTTGGATCGACGTCTGGCGGAAATCCC
>CAIYSH010000303.1 GCA_903928755.1 uncultured Alphaproteobacteria bacterium
CAGATCAGGAAACGCGAATGCGGGCCGTGCTTTCCGGAAGGTCCTGCCCGAAAGCGCGCTGGAAGAATTCGGCAACAGCACCGCGCTCCAGTTCGTCGCATTTGTTGAGGAAGGTCATCCGGAATGAGAGGGCCAGATCTCCGCCGAAGATTTCGGCATTCTGCGCCCAGGTGATCACGGTCCGCGGACTCATGACCGTCGAGATGTCCCCGTTCATGAAGGCATTACGGGTCATGTCGGCCACCCGGACCATGGCCGCGATTGTGCGCTTGCCCTCGGCATTGTCATAGTGCGGCGACTTGGCAAGGACGATATCGGCTTCCACATCGTGGGCCAGGTAGTTCAGGGTCGTCACGATCGACCAGCGGTCCATCTGGCCCTGATTGATCTGCTGGGTCCCGTGATAGAGGCCGGTGGTGTCGCCCAGACCGATCGTGTTGGTGGTCGAGAACAGCCGGAAATAGGGGTTCGGCTTGATCACCCGGTTCTGGTCAAGCAGGGTCAGTTTTCCCTGGGCCTCAAGCACCCTCTGAATGACGAACATGACGTCAGGCCGACCGGCATCATACTCATCAAATACCAGGGCTATGGGCCGCTGGATGGTCCAGGGCAGAATGCCTTCACGGAATTCCGTGATCTGTTTTCCATCCTTCAGGACGATCGCGTCCTTGCCCACAAGGTCGATACGCGAAACGTGGCTGTCCAGATTTACCCGGATGAGCGGCCAGTTCAGCCTGGCCGCGACCTGTTCGATATGGGTCGACTTCCCGGTACCGTGATAACCCTGCACCATCACCCTTCGGTCAAAGGCAAACCCGGCGCAGATGGCGCGGGTGGTTTCCGGATCGAACTTGTAGGACGGGTCGATATCGGGAACGTGAGAATCCCGCGTCGAAAAGGCGGGGACCAACATGTCGTCATCGACTCCGAAGGCTTCGCGCAGGGAAACCTTCCTGTCGGGGACAAGTGCGATGAGGTTATCGTCTTGAGTATCGGCTAATGAAGTCATGGCAGGTTTCGATTACAAGGTTCTCAGCCCGATGCAAACGGGTGTTTGATGCCTGAAGGTCGGGAAACGACAACAAGGCGGGTCAGGGAGGTCCAGCCAGATGACAACAGGGTCCGATATCCTGCAGGTGCAGCCTTATCCTGATGGCTTCGGGGCCGAGGTGTCTGGTCTTGATCTTGCCCTGCCGCTTTCCTCCGCGGTTCAGGCAGACCTGGCCAGGCTCTGGGCGCAATATGCGGTGCTCAGTTTTCGGGGCCAGCCTCTGACCCTTGACCAGCTCGAGGCCTTTACCCTGTCTGTGGGGCCGTTCGGGAACGACCCCTACATCGCACCCATGCCCGGTCGGCCCAATGTCCTTGAACTGCGCCGCGAGCCTGATGAGAAGGCCACTAATTTCGGCGCAGGCTGGCATTCCGACTGGAGTTTCCTGGAGACCCCGCCTGCTGCCACGCTTCTGAGGTCAGAAGTTGTGCCTCCAGTGGGCGGAGATACCTATTTTGCGGACGGCCGAAGGGCCTATGACGACCTTTCCGAAACCCTGAAAAAGCTCCTTGAACCGCTTAGGGCGGTGCATTCCGCCCGCCGTTCCTATGGCACCCAGGGTGTTTTCGCTGCGGAAACGGAAGCCCGGACCATGAAGATCATTGTCTCTGAAGAGGCCGACAAGGCCTTGACCCATCCCCTGGTCCGAACCCATCCCGTCACGGGACGCAAGGCCCTGTATATCAGCCCGGTCTATACGGTCGGCATTGAGGGCATGACCGAGAAAGAGGGCCAGGCCATTCTGACCTTCCTCTTTGCCCACATGATCCAGCCGGAATACATCTATCAGCACAAGTGGACGGCCGGGGCCCTGATCATGTGGGACAACCGGTGCACCATGCATTTCGCCAAGGGCGGCTACGACGGGCATCTGCGGGTCATGCACCGCACGACCGTAGCAGGAGAGGTGCCAGCCTAGGCCATGCGGGCCTTGCGCAGGATCTGATAGGCCTTGATGACCCGGTGGAGCTTGTGCTCCGCAGAACGGTCGCCACCGTTGGAATCCGGGTGGCACCGTTTGACAAGCTCGATATAGCGCGCCCGGATCCTGGCCGTATCGGCCGTTTCATCCAGATCAAGGTCAGCAAGGGCATTGCGCTCCAGCTTGCCGAGCTTGCGACCCTCTGGTGCAGCGGTCGGACGATTCGGTCCGAGACCACTTCCGAACAGGTTGAAGGGATCCCGGTAGCCCTGCCCCTTACGGAAGCCGGACTCGGCCGCAGCCGCTTCGCGGGAGAACCGGCCGGCCTTGAATTCCCAGGTTGGCCTGTCGCCTGCTGCGCTCTGCGCCTGGCGAGCCCGGATTTCACCCTCGCTCATACCGGCAAAGAAATTCCAGTTACGGTTGTATTCCGCAGCGTGCCCCTGGCAGAACCAGTAGTGATCATTGGGCATATCCCGTGACTTCGGGGCCTTTGCGCTGCCGGCCAGCCGGCACCCGGCGTGGTCACATACCTTCTCCCCCGGCTTCAGGGCATAGACGTCGTCGGACTGCGCCGCTTCCTCAGCAGAAGGCGGACGCACCCTGATATCGACGAACTTTGGCTTGTATTGAAATGCACGGGCCATGGCCTGATTATGATGCCCTTAAAGACCCTTTCAAGAATTGAAGATTTGTCCGATGGGCGCTATGATCGAAGCCATTCATTTCAAATTGACCGAAGCTCTGGTGCCGACGCGCCTGGAAGTGGTTGATGACTCGGCCCGACATGCGGGGCATTCGGGTGCGATGCCCGGCGGGGAAACGCATTTCAACCTGGTCATTGAGTCTTCCGCCTTTGAGGGCCTTTCGAAAATCGCCCGCCAGAGGTTAGTCTACAAGTTGCTTTCTGACGAATTGGCCGGTTCGCTTCACGCCTTGTCGGTGAAAGCGCTCGCACCCGGTGAGAGCTGAACTATAATTATCTCGCTCGCCGTTTTCAGACGGCCGTGCTTGGGAGGCTTGTTTGCATACGAACCTGACTGTCAACGGACAGGCTGTCGCGCTTGACCATGATACCCGGACGACCCTTCTGGACGCCCTGCGCGAGTCCCTGGACCTCAAGGGAACCAAAAAGGGCTGTGACCACGGCCAGTGCGGGGCCTGCACGGTTCTGGTGAACGGGGTCAGAATCAATGCCTGCCTGTCCCTTGTGGCCATGCATCAGGATGATGATGTTGTGACTATTGAAGGTCTGGCATCAGGTGATGTCCTGCATCCCATGCAGCAGGCCTTTCTGACCCAGGATGCCCTGCAGTGCGGGTATTGCACACCAGGTCAGATCTGCTCAGCGGTTGCCATGCTACGGGAGGCCGCCGAAGGCCAGCCAAGTCAGGCGACCGAAGACCTCACGGCCCGCATTTCCCTCACGGATGCAGAAATCCGCGAGCGCATGAGCGGAAATATCTGCCGATGCTCGGCCTATCCGCAGATCCTTGCGGCCATTCGCAGCGTGGCGGGAGATGCCGCATGAAGCCCTTCACCTATGAGCGCCCCAAGGATGTGGCGGCTGCCGTAAAGGCCATTCGCACCTCGCCGGGTGCCAAATTCCTGGCGGGCGGGACAAACCTGCTGGACCTGATGAAAGTGGAGATCGAGGCACCGTCCCATCTCGTGGATATCGGTCGTCTGCCCCTGGCAAACATCGAAACCACCCGGGACGGCGGACTGAGGATTGGTGCCATGACCACCAATACCCAGGTCGCTTCAGACCCTCGGGTCCGCAGCCTCTATCCCGTCCTTGCCCAGGCCATTGTTTCCGGCGGGTCTGCCCAGCTGCGCAACAAGGCAACGACCGGGGGAAACCTCATGCAACGGACCCGGTGTGCCTATTTCTATGACACCGCCAAGCCCTGCAACAAACGCCAGCCAGGATCCGGGTGTGCGGCTCTGGGTGGGCTCAACCGCAACAGCGCGATATTGGGTGCCAGCGAGGCCTGTATTGCCACCAGTCCTTCGGACATGGGCGTTGCCCTGGCCGCGCTTGATGCCAGGATCGAGACCCTGACCGCAGAAGGTGTGACGCGGTCCCTGGCGGTCGCGGACCTGCATCGCCTCCCGGGTGATACCCCCGAGTTGGAGACCGAACTCAAGACCGGCGAGTTAATTACCTGCGTGGTCATTCCTGCTGCCCCCACCGGGGGTCAGGTCTACCGCAAGGTTCGTGACCGCGCGTCCTATGCCGGGGGCCTGGTCAGCGTTGCGGCCGTTGGAAACCGGGTCGCCTGGGGCGGGGTCGCCCTGAAACCCTGGCGGGCAGAAAAAACCGAAGCGGCGCTCGCCGCAGGTGTCCCGATCCCCGAGGCGGTGGCCGCAGAACTGGCCGCTGCCGAGGCACGGGGAAAAAATGGTTTCAAGATCGCCCTGGTCGGTCGCCTGACAGCTGCCGCCCTCGACGAAACCTTTGCTGGGAGACGCGCATGAGCTCGGTCAAGGATTGGGCTTTACCGAATCCGGTTTCGGAAAACCGCTCGGGACTGATCGGCAAGACTGTCGACCGCTATGAGGGCCGGCTCAAGGTCACCGGCACGGCGCCTTATGCCTATGAGGTCGAGCCGCCATCTGCGCCGGCTTATGGCCAGGCGGTCAGCGCGACCATTGCGCGAGGCCGTATTGTCTCCATCGACACCTCGGCAGCGGAAGCCTCGCCGGGCGTGAAGCTGGTCTGGACCAGCCGGAATGTCCCGGCCCAGGCCGCCCGTGGAGAGCGCGCAAATCCCCGGAGCCAGCGTGGATCGAACCCGACCATGGCCTCGGACGCTGTCGAATTCTACGGACAGACCCTGGCCTTCGTTGCGGCAGACACCCTGGAAAATGCCAGGGCTGCTGCTGCCCTGGTTGCGGTGACCTATGAAACCCAGCCGGCGACGGTCGATTTCATGGCGAGCCTGGATCAGGCTGAAATGCCGCCCGGCGAGGAAGACACGGAAATCGGTGATTTCGGCGCCGGCTTCGCGGCTTCGCCGGTGAAGCTGGACGAGACCTATTTCAGCCCCATCGCCAATCATACCCAGATGGAACCCTGCGCGACCACTGCGTGGTGGGATGGCGACAAGGTCACGGTCCATACCTCGATCCAGATGGTCAAGGGCGGTCAGCATGCCCTGGCCGAAACCCTGGCCATTGCCTCAGACAAGGTCCACCTGATCACCCGCTATATAGGCGGCGGTTTCGGCGGCAAGGGGCAGTCCTATGATGACCTGACCCTGGCTGCTCTGGCGGCCCGTGAGCTCAATCAGCCGGTCAAGGTTGCCTATACCCGCCAGCAGATGTTCCAGGCGACAATCCACCGGCCTGCCGTGCAGATGCGGGTGCGATTGGGCGCTGAGCCCGATGGTCGTCTGAACGCATTCTCGATCGAAGCCATTACCCACTGCGCCCGCAATGTGCCTTTTACAGAGCATGCTGCGAACTTCTCACGCAGCCTCTATGCGGCTCCCAATCGTCTGACGGGTCACAGGCTGGTCCGGATGGATCTGCCGGGAGCCGGCCCCATGCGGGCACCCGGCGAAGCGACGGGCATGCTCAGTCTTGAGTGCGCCATGGACGAGCTGGCGGAGAAGCTGGGCATAGATCCCGTGGAACTTCGGATCCGCAATGAGCCGACGGTTGATCCCGAGACCGGCAAGCCCTTTTCGGTGAGACAGCTGGTGTCCTGCATGCGCGAGGGCGCCCAGAGATTCGGGTGGGAGCGGAGAAACCCCACGCCGGGACAGGTCCGCGAAGGCCGCTGGCTGGTGGGCATGGGTATGGCCGCAGGGATCCGCGGCAATTTCCTTCTGCCTGCCAAGGCGGGCATCCGGATCACGGCCGATGGCACGGTCACCCTTTTGCAGGGCATGACGGATATCGGCACGGGCACCTATACCATCCTGGCGCAGATCACGGCCGAGACCCTGGGTGTGCCTCTGGATCAGGTGCGGGTTGAATTGGGCGATTCCGACATGCCCCCGGCCCCCGGCTCGGGCGGTCAGTTCGGCGCGGCCACAGCCGGATCAGCGGCCTTCGAGACGGGTATGGTCATGCGTCGGACCCTTGCGGACCTGGCGATCAATGATCCGAACTCACCCCTGTTCGGGGCCGACCCCACCCTGGTGACCTTCGCCAACGGCAATATCGCCCTGGAAAACCAGAGTGAGAGCCTGGCCTCCCTGGTCGCGCGGGCCCAGCCCGACGGCGTCTATGTGGAAGGCTCTATCTCTCCGGCAGCCGATGCCCGCGACTGGAGCCAGCACACCTATGGGGCCCAGTTTGCCGAGGTCGCTGTGGATGTGGTCACCGGTGAAGTCCGCCTGCGCCGCATGTTCGGCGTCTTCGCCGCTGGCCGGATCCTGAATGCCAAGACGGCCAAAAGCCAGATAACCGGCGGCATGATCTGGGGTATCGGCACGGCGCTGACGGAAACCAATCCTGTTGACCCGCGCTATGGCAGCTTCCTCAATCAGGACATGGCCGGATATCTGGTTCCCAGCCATGCGGACATCGTCAATGTGGATTCCATCTTCCTTGACGAGACGGATGACAAGGCCAATCCCCTCGGGATCAAGGGCGTGGGCGAGTTGGGAATCTGCGGCACCGGGGCGGCGATTGCCAATGCCATCTACAATGCCTGCGGTGTGCGGCTTCGGGACTATCCCATGACCCCGGACAAGGTTCTGGAAGGCCTGATCGCCAAGGGGCTCTGAGCCCGGGGCGATCAGTCTTCGACGGTCGAATCCAGCGGCGCGGATACCCGCAGTCCGGTGATCTGGTTTCGGACCCGCTTGACCACCTGGAAACGGTGGCCGTGGAAGATGAAGGTCTGGCCGATCTTGGGAATGGTCTGGGCTTCGTGAATGACAAGACCGGCTACGGTTACCGCCTGGTCGTCGGGCAGGTCCCAGTCCAGGGCGCGGTTGAGATCCCGGATCGGGACGGTGCCGTCCACCATGACCGAGCCATCAGGCTGTCGACGGACCCCCTGGATCTTGCTGTCGTGTTCATCCTCGATCTCACCGACAATCTCTTCGAGAATGTCTTCCAGGGTCACGAGACCCTGAAGGGCCCCGTATTCATCCACCACCAGGGCGAAGTGGTTCTGGCGCTTTAAAAAGGCGTTCAGCTGGTCCTTCAGGTTGGTGGTTTCCGGAATGAACCAGGGATCCCGACGGATCTTGTCAATGACCAGCGCCTCGAAATCACCCTTGGCATCTGCAATCGCGTGCAGCAGGTCCTTGGCATGCAGGATGCCGACAATGTTCTCGGGGTCTCCGCGATAGAGCGGCACGCGGGTATGGTCATTGGCCAGCATCTGGGCCACGAGCTCTGCAGCCGGCAGATCGGCGTCGACCATGGAGATGGATGTCCTGTGGACCATCACCTGGCTGACATCCATGTCCGAAAGGTCCAGGACCCCGCCCAGCATGCGGCGGTCCCGCTCTTCCACCAGGCCCTCTGAATGGTGGTATTCCACCGCGCCCCGGATTTCCTCGTGGGCCGCCAGCACGTCCATTTCCATGCCCAAACGAACCCCGAACACGCTGAGGGTGCGGCGAACAATCCACTGGATGGCATAGATGACCGGCCCGAAGATCTTGACCACCAGCAGGGTCGGTCCTGACAGAAACCGTGCAACGTCGTCGGACCGGAGAATGGCCAGGGTCTTTGGCAGGACTTCGGCGAAGACCAGGACCAGGACGGTCATGATGCCGGTCGCGGCAGCTACGCCCCAGGGTCCGGGAATGGCGGCAGTCAGCACTTCAGTGGTCAGGGCGGATGCCAGGATGTTGATCAGATTGTTCCCCAGCAGGACGGCGCCGATCATGGTTTCCTGATCTGACAGCAACCGGTTGACCCGCCTGGCGGACCGGTCGCCTTCCCGTTCCATCTGGTGCATCCGGGCGCGGCTGGCCCCGGTGAGCGAGGTCTCCGCCGCCGAAAACATGGCCGAAATCGCCAGCAGTCCGAAGACAATGGGCGCAAGGGTCAGAATGGCACCCATCAGATCGCACCTTCGTTCTTGAGGAAGTCCAGAATACCGTCCCTGGAAACATCCCTGGCGACAAAGGCGTCACCCAGGGCCCTGGCCAGGATGAAGGTCAGGCGACCGCCCTCTGCCTTCTTGTCCTGCGCCATGTGATGGCAGAGGGCCTCTGCGCTGAACGCGGTCTTTGCCAGATCGGAAAGGCGTGTTGGCAGACCTGCGGCCCGGATGGCGTTCTCGGCACGCACCGCGTCCTGTGAGGTGCACATCCCCTGGGCTGCCGAAAAACGGAAGGCCATGGCCGACCCGGCCGCAACGGCTTCGCCATGCAGCAGGGCCTCGCCGAACCCGGTCTCGGACTCCAGGGCGTGGCCGAAGGTATGTCCGAGGTTGAGCAGGGCGCGGGGCCCACCTTCCTTCTCGTCCAGGGCGACAATTTCGGCCTTCATTTCGACGGACCTTGCGATGGCCTGCAGCAGGGCAGTGGGCTCCCGGGCCAAAACCGAAGCCGAGTGGGTCTCCAGCCATTCGAAGAAGGCCAGATCACCCAGCAGGCCATATTTGATGACCTCGGCATAACCCGCTCGAACCTCGCGATCCGCCAGGGTCGACAGCAGATCCAGATCGGCGAGCACCAGACGCGGCTGGTGGAAGGCCCCGATCAGGTTCTTGCCTCGCGGGGTATCAATGGCGGTCTTGCCGCCGACCGATGAGTCGACCTGGGCCAGGAGTGTGGTGGGGATCTGGACGAAATCGATGCCGCGCTTGTAGATGGCCGCCGCAAAGCCCGTCAGGTCACCAATGACGCCGCCGCCAAATGCCAGGACCAGATCTCCCCGATCCAGTTCAAGCGCCAGCAGCCGGTCACTGACCTGTTCGAGGAAGGTGAAGCTCTTGGTCTGTTCTCCCGGCGGCAGCACGATGGTTTCGACCGCTATATTCTGGTCTTCAAGAACCCTGGTCAGGGCCTGGCCATGCAGCCCCCAAACGGTTTCGTCAGAGACGATCGCCACACGATCCCGCTTGAGCAGGGGGCGGATGCGCCGCCCTGCCTCTGCCAGCAGGCCATGGCCGATCACGACGTCATAGGCGCGGCCGGCCAGGTGGACAGGAACGGTTCTGATCACGTTTCAGGAATCTCCAGATAGGCCGAAAGGGCCTTCAATACATTCTCGACGCTGACATGGTGGGGCGTATCGCCGGACTCGACCACAATGTCGGCCTCGGCATAGATGGGGTAGCGGATTTCAGCGAGTTCCCGCAGCACGACAAGGGGATCCTTGCCGGTCAGCAGGGGGCGGTTGTCCTTGCGTCCCACCCTGCGGGCCAGAACTTCGACATCGGCCCGCAACCAGATGGAAATTGACCGGCTCTTGATCAGTGACCGGGTCTCCGCATTCATGAAGGCACCGCCTCCGGTGGCCAGGACATGGGGCGGCTCGTCCAGAAGGCGGGCTATGACCCTTCGTTCCCCCTCCCGGAAAGCGGCCTCGCCGAGGTCAGCGAAAATGTCAGGTATGGACCGGCCGGCAGCCGTCTCGACTTCGACATCTGCGTCACGAAAGGGCAGACCCAGGGCCACGGCGAGGCGTTTGCCGACGCTGGTCTTGCCCACACCCATCAGACCGACAAGGGTGATGGTGCGGGCGCGGAGGGGACTGAGCGGATCCATGGACGCCCCCAGACTTACACGAGACCGAGCCCCTGCGCCAAGCCCGGCTCACCCCGGCCTCGCGCAATCCACCCTGAGCGGCTAGAACGACGCCTGTGTCGCGGCTGGGGAACAGGATATCCGGATGAGTCAGGGGGCAGGGTGGGTCGAGGCCTTCCTGGAAATGATGTCGGTTGAGCGGGCCGCGGCCAGGAACACCTTGACGGCCTATGCCAAAGATCTTGCTGACGCCCAGGGATTCCTGCTCGCCCGGAAGTCAGATCTCGCCACGGCCTCTGCCGAGGAAGTTGAGGCCTATTTTGCAGCCCTCAGCGACAGGGGGTTGTCACCGGCTACGGCGTCCCGCAGGCGTTCTGCGGTCCGCCAGTTCTACCGGTTCGCCCTGGGAGAGACCTGGCGCCTCGATGATCCCTCCCGACGGGTTGATGCCCCCAAGCGCGGGCGGCCCCTGCCCAAGGTGATGAGCCGCGATGAGGTTGACCGCCTGATTGCAGCTGCGGCAGCCCAGGACAGTGATCAGGGTGTGCGGCTGGCCTGCATGGTCGAACTTATCTATGCCTCGGGCCTGCGGGTGTCGGAGCTGACGGCCCTGCCGCTTGCGGCCCTGGCCCGGGATCCCGCCTTTCTGATGGTGCGCGGCAAGGGCGAGAAGGACCGTCTTGCTCCCCTGAACCCGGCTGCGCGACAAGCGGTGAAAACCTATCTGGAAATCAGGAAGACCTTTCTGCCCAAGGGCGATGCCGCCAACCCCTGGCTGTTTCCTTCGCGCGGGAAGGCTGGAAGGCTGACACCGCGACGGTTTGCCCAGCTACTGGACGAAGCCGCAGCCGATGCTGGAATTGACCCTGCCAGGGTCAGTCCCCATGTGCTGCGACATGCCTTTGCGACCCACCTGTTGGAGGGGGGGGCCGACCTGAGGGTTGTCCAGAAACTGCTGGGGCATTCCGACATTGCCACCACCCAGATCTATACACATGTCGCCTCTGACCGGCTGGCTGAAGTGGTGGCGACCAAGCATCCTCTCGGCCGAAAGTCGTGAATCTCTTGTGACGGGCGCGGAACCCGAATAGTTTCCGCCTCCGCCTTAACAGGAAAGAACACCCCTCGAATGGCTTCTCATTACCTCGAGTTCGAGCGTCCGATCGCAGAGCTCGAAGCCAAGATCGAAGAGTTGTCCCGTCTGGCCGCCACCACAGGCAGCGGCGAAATGGACGGAGAGATCCGCGCCCTGCGTGAACGGGCCGGTGCCATGCGTACCGAGGCCTATTCCAGGCTGGACGCCTGGCAGAAGACCCAGGTGGCGCGTCATCCGGAGCGTCCCCACTTCGTTGACTATGCCAAGGGGCTCATCGAGGACTTCGTCGAATTGCATGGCGATCGCAAGTTCGCAGATGATCAGGCCATCATGGGCGGGCTTGGCCGCTTTCGCGGGCGACCGGTGGTTGTCATGGGGAATGAAAAGGGTCGTGATACGGCCACCCGCGTGAAGCACAACTTCGGTTATGCGAGGCCAGAGGGCTATCGCAAGGCGGTGCGCCTTCTGGAACTTGCCGAGCGGTTCAAGCTGCCGGTGATCAGCATTGTCGATACCACGGCGGCCTATCCCGGCGTCGGCTCTGAAGAGCGCGGGGTCGCCGAGGCCATCGCCCGGTCGACGGAAAAGTGCCTCATGCTGCAGGTGCCCATGGTGGCGGTCGTGACCGGCGAAGGCGGCTCTGGCGGCGCTCTGGGCATTGCCTGTGGCAACCGGGTCCTGATCCTCGAACATGCCACCTATTCGGTCATTCCGCCGGAGGGGGCCAATTCCATCCTCTGGCGCGGAACCCGCACGCCGGAAGAGGCCGCCAAGGCCCTGAAGATCACGGCGCAGGACCTGCTGAAGATGAAGATCGTCGACCGGATCGTGCCCGAACCCCCTGGCGGTGCCCACGCTGACCCTGCCTCAATGATCACCACCGTCGGTGATGCCCTGGAGCAGGAACTCGACAGTCTGGAAAAGATGAGCGTCGAGGCCCTGCTGAAACAAAGGTCGGATCGGTTCTACGCCATCGGACGCAGTGGGCTGAGTTGAGCTGAGGTGCGGCCGCCCAGGCCGGCTG
>CAIYSH010000304.1 GCA_903928755.1 uncultured Alphaproteobacteria bacterium
GCCATGACCCTCAAGGCTCTGCAACCCATGAGCCAGGGTGTCATCACCGACGAGATGCTGGCCGCCGTTCAGGCCGATCTGGACAAGCTGCCCAAGCAGTAACCCATCGTTCAGACCCGAAACTGGAAGCCCCCACGCCGCAAGGCCTGGGGGCTTTTTCGTGCTGCCGAATCAGTGGCCTCGCCTACCACCAACGGGTCGGCCGGGTCTTGAAGTCCGCAGCCTTTTCCAATGCCCCGCCCAGGGAGAACAGGGTCCCCTCATCCAGGGTCCGCCCGATCAACTGCAGCCCAAGCGGCAGGCCATTGGCATCCAGACCTGCGGGCAGGCTCATGCCTGGCAGACCTGCCAGGTTCACCGTCACCGTGAAGATGTCATTGAGATACATGGCAACCGGGTCGTCGGCATTTTCACCAAGTCCGAAGGCGGCCGATGGGGCCGTCGGGGTCAGCAGGGCATCTACCCGTTCGAAGGCCTGATCAAAGTCATCGGCAATGCGACGGCGCACCTTCAGGGCCTTGAGGTAATAGGCATCATAATAGCCCGCTGACAGCACATAGGTGCCAATCAGGATGCGGCGCTTGACCTCTTCGCCAAAGCCTTTGGCCCGGGTGTTTTCATAGGTCTCGGTCAGATTGCCACCCTCGACCCGCAGGCCGTAGCGCATGCCATCATAGCGCGCGAGGTTCGATGAGGCTTCAGCCGGAGCCACGATGTAGTAGGCCGGCAGGGCATACTTGGTGTGCGGAAGGGAAACCTCGACGATCTCGCAGCCAGCGTCCTTGAGCCAGGCAATCCCCTGTTCCCAGAGAGCATCGATTTCGGGAGACATGCCCTCGACCCGGTATTCTTTCGGAATACCGATCCTCAGCCCCTTGACCGACTTGCCCACAAAGCTTGCAAAGTCGGGCGTTTCGACGTCGAGGCTGGTGGCGTCCCGGGGATCGTGACCCGCCATGGACCTGAGCAGGATGGCCGCGTCTTCAACAGTCTTGGCTATGGGGCCCGCCTGATCCAGTGATGAAGCAAAGGCCACCACCCCCCAGCGGGAGCAACGACCATAGGTCGGCTTGATGCCGACTGTGCCGGTAAAGGCCGCAGGCTGCCGGATGGATCCGCCCGTGTCGGTCGCCGTCGCGCCCAGGCAGAGATCGGCGGCAACAGAGGCTGCGGAACCGCCGGATGAGCCGCCCGGCGTCAGCTTGGCCTCGCTGCCCTGCCGTCGCCATGGATTGACCACGGCTCCGAAGGCTGAGGTCTCATTGGACGAGCCCATGGCGAACTCATCGAGGTTGAGCTTGCCCAGCATGACCGCACCATCCCGCCAGAGATGGGATGTGACCGTGGATTCGTATTCGGGCACGAAATTGCCCAGAATGTTGGAGCAGGCCGTGGTGCGCACGCCCTTTGTGCAGAACAGGTCCTTGATGCCGAGTGGGGCTCCGGTAAGAGGCCCCGCCTCGCCCCTGGCCCGACGGGCGTCAGCATCCCGTGCCATGGCAAGGGCCTGATCAGGTGTCTCAAGGATGAAGGCGTTGAGGGAGCGGGCTTGGGCCACCGCGTCGATATGCGCCTGCGTCAGCTCAACCGAAGAAAAGGCCCGGCTTTCCAGGCCTTCGAGCGCGGCCTTCAGCGTGATGCGTGTGAGGTCGGACATCTATTCCACCACCTTGGGCACGACAAAGAACCCGCCAGACGACTTTGGCGCATTGGAAAGGACCACATTGGCATCACCGCCCTCGGTGACCACATCGTCCCGCAAGGGCATGGGCATGGAAACCGCCGAGGTCATGGGGACGACACCGTCCGTGTCCACCTCGGACAGCTGTTCGATCCACGCCATGATCCCGCTCAGTTCCCTGGCCAGCGGTTCAAGCCGTTCTTCCGGCTGGGCGATGCGCGCCAGCCTGGCAACCTTGCGAACGGTCGCCGCATCGATGGCCATGGGGCCCTCCTTGATCTGTGAGCTGTGGGTTAGCCGCGGCAGGGCATCCTTGACAAGACTTGCTGTGGAGTTAGGGCGCTTGGTGCCAAGGGCGCGTCGCGTTATGCACCCTCATGGCCGTAATTGAATTCACAGATTTTCCCGCCCATTTGCCCCGTCTGGGAGCGCTTTTTGGCCTCGATCTCGGGGAAAAAACCATTGGCGTGGCGGTCAGTGACCCTACACGGACCATTTCATCGCCGCTGAAGACCCTCGAGAAAACCAAGTTCAGCCTGGATGCGGCGGCCCTGTTCAAGTTGATGGACAACCGGGAGGCGGCAGGTCTGGTTATCGGACTGCCCGTCAATATGGACGGCACGGAGGGCGCCCGTTGCCAATCAAACCGGGCCTTTGCCCGTAACCTTCTGCGGCTGCGCGAAGACCTGCTGATCGCCTTCTGGGACGAAAGGCTGTCCACCATTGCGGTCAACAGGGTGCTGATTGATGAATTCGACGCCTCACGCTCCAGACGTGCTGATCTTGTCGACCAGATGGCCGCAGGCTGGATCCTGCAGGGGGCTCTCGAGCGCCTCAGAAACCTGAACGCTTGATGGCAGGACTCTTCCGGGCCTTGGCACCCGCAGCGACCTCGCCTAATAGACCTGCCTGATGACATCTTCGCCTCCTGGTCTGAGCGAGGTCCTGGGAAGGACCTTCCCGTTTCCACGGCGGCATTTCCTGTCCATACAGGACCTGAACCCGGTCGAAGTGACAGGGCTGCTTGATCTGGCCGATGGCTTCGTCGCCCTGAACCGGCAGACTTCCAAAAAACTCGACCTGCTCAAGGGTCGGACCCTGATGAACCTGTTCTTCGAGAACTCGACCCGGACCCAGAGTTCGTTTGAGCTGGCGGGCAAGCGGCTGGGGGCAGATACCGTCAATATGAGCCCGCGGTCGTCGTCGATTTCCAAGGGCGAGACCCTGATCGATACGGCGGTCACCCTGAACGCCATGCAGCCTGATATCCTGATCATCCGGCACGCCTCTTCAGGAGCCGCATCCCTGTTGGCGCAGAAGGTATCCTGCTCGGTGATCAATGCCGGTGATGGTCAGCATGAACATCCCACCCAGGCCCTGCTGGATGCCCTGTCCATGCGCCGGGCCTTCGGACGCATTGCCGGGTTGAGAGTGGCGATCTGCGGCGATGTCCTGCACAGTCGCGTGGCGAGGTCCAATGTCGGTCTCCTGCAGATGATGGGAGCCGAGGTCAGACTTGTCGGACCGCCGACCCTGATGCCCGCCGGAGCGGCCCGCTGGGGGGTCAGCGTCTTCCATGACCTGCGTGAAGGCATTGCCGGATGCGATGTGGTGATGATGCTGCGGCTGCAGCTGGAACGCATGGACGGGGTCATGGCTCCCTCCCAGCGGGAATATTTCCGGTTCTGGGGACTGGATCGTGAAAAGCTTGCCCATGCCTCACCCCATGTAAGGGTGATGCACCCCGGCCCTATGAACCGGGGCGTCGAAATCGACTCTGATGTTGCAGATGACCTCAATGTTTCGCTGATCCAGGATCAGGTCGAGATGGGCGTTGCGGCCCGCATGGCCATTCTGGCCTCCCTGGCTGCCAGATTGGACAAGGACTGATGCGATCGGTCTGCGTCTTCTGCGGCTCCAGTCCTGGCAAAAATCCCGGATATCTTGCGGCGGCGACGGCCATGGGTCGTCTGGTTGCCGAGCGGAATGCCAGACTGATCTACGGAGGGGCCCGGGTTGGGCTGATGGGTGCCGTGGCCGATGCGGCGCTTGCGGCCGGCGGTGAAGTCATCGGTATTCTTCCGGAGGCCCTGGCCGCCAAGGAACTGGCCCACACCTCCCTGACACGCCTCGAAGTTGTGGCCTCGATGCATGAGCGCAAGGCCCGCATGGCCGAACTTTCTGATGGTTTTGTCGCCCTGCCGGGGGGGGCTGGTACGCTGGAGGAGATTTTCGAGATCTGGACCTGGGGACAGCTGGGCTTTCACGGCAAACCGGCAGGTTTCCTCAACGTAGCCGGCTATTACGATGGCCTGTCGACCTTCCTTGACCACACGGTGGAGGCCGCCTTCGTGAAACCCGTGCACCGGGACATGCTGACCTTCTCTGACGATCCCTCGGCCCTGCTCGACACCATGGCGGCCTATCAGGCCCCGGTCTCGGGGAAATGGCTTGAGAGATTCGAGCTCTAGAGGCCCTGAAATGTCGCGCCCCATCGCCATCCTCAATGCCAGACTGGTTGACCCTGACAGTGGCTATGACGGGCCGGGTGCCCTGCTCGTCAGGGACGGAAAAATTGCCGATGTCATCAAGGGCGAAAGCCCGGGCGGCATTTCGGCGGATGCAGATGTCATAGACGCCAGGGGAGCCATGCTCGCGCCAGGTCTCATTGACCTCCGCGTCAAGACGGGGGAACCCGGCTATGAGACCCGGGAAACCCTGAAATCTGCCTCGCTCGCCGCAGCAGCCGGAGGCGTAACCTCCATCGTAGTTCAGCCCGACACTCATCCCGTGATCGATGAAGCCTCGGTGGTAGACTTCATCCTGCGGCGATCACGGGACATAGAACTTGTCCATGTCTATCCGGCCGGTGCCGCGACAAAGGGCTGTGAGGGCAAACGCATGGCCGAGATCGGCCTGATGCGGGACGCGGGCTGTGTCTATGTGACCGATGCCGATCGCCCCATCGTCGACTCAAAGGTCATGAGACGGGTCCTTGCCTATGCTGCAAGCTTTGGCGTGATCGTCGCCCACCGCCCAGCAGATCCCTGGCTGTCAGCAGGCGCGGCGGCCACTGAAGGTGAATTTGCAGGCCGCATGGGCCTGCCCAGTGTTCCGCCGATCGCAGAGAAGATCATGCTGGAGCGCGACCTCGCTCTTGTGGAACTGACCGGCGGCCGCCTCCTGGTCGATCAGGTCACAACGGCCTGCGCGCTGGAGAGCCTGGCCCGCGGCAAGGCAAGGGGTCTTTCCGTCATGGCAACTACCTCGATCAATCACCTGTCGTTCAACGAAATCGATATTGGCGACTATCGCACCTTCGTGAAGTTCGACCCTCCGGTTCGCGGCGAAGATGACAGACAGGCGACCATCGAAGCCCTTGCGAGCGGTCTCATTGACATTGTCGTCTCAGCCCATGCCCCGGCACCAGCCGAAGACAAACGCCTGCCCTTCGATGAAGCGGCACCGGGGGCCGTGGGATTGCAGACCCTGCTGCCCGCCCTGCTGGCCTTTCATCATGAGGGCCGCATCCCCCTCATTGACCTGATGCGGAGTGTAACAAGCCGTCCTGCTGAACTGCTTGGGCTGGATGCCGGCAGGCTGGCCAGGGGCAGACCGGCAGACCTTGTCATCTGCGACCTGAACGAACCGATTGTCGTGGATCTGGACCAACTCCGGTCCAAATCCCGCAATTCGCCATTCGATGGCCGTCGTCTCCAGGGGGGCATCAAAATGACCATGGTTGACGGTCGAATCGTCCATCAAGCAAAGGCCTGAGGTCCAGCCCAGAGACTGGGCTTCAGCCATGAATCCGGAACATTTGACGAACATCAGAAGTTTGGGGCATGCTGACCGCCAGAGGTGACGGCGACCCCGGCTGCAGATAGGCTCAGGTCAAAATCCCCGGACGGAGAAAATCCTTATGCTGGCCTTGGGCATTGATGCGAAGCTCGTCTCCGCTGCGGTTATCGGCGGTTATCTTCTTGGTACCATACCGTTTGGCGTTCTGGTGATGAAGGCTGCGGGTGCTGGCGATCCCAGGGCCATAGGCTCGGGCAACATAGGCGCGACCAATGTCCTCCGGTCAGGACGTCGCGATCTGGCTGCCCTGACCCTGGTCGGCGACGGCGGAAAGGGCGCTCTGGCCGTGCTGCTGGCCTGGAGCCTCACAACCGCACTTGCCCCTGAATCCCGCACCCTGCTGTGCGCCCTGGCTGGCGGATCGGCATTTCTCGGTCACCTGTTCCCGGTCTGGCTGGGGTTCAAGGGGGGCAAGGGCGTGGCCACCTTTTATGGCACGCTGATCGCCGTGGCCTGGCCTCTTGGCCTGGCCGCAGGCGCGACCTGGCTCGCTGTGGCCTATTTCCTGAGGATTTCATCCCTGGCAGCTCTGGTCTCTGCAGCCCTGGCCCCGCTTCTGGCTCTGCTGGTGTTTGATCAACCCTATCCGGTCACAGCCCTTGCCCTGTTCATGGCGGTTCTGATCTTCGTCCGTCACCAGGAGAACATCCGGCGCCTGCTGCGTGGTGAGGAACCGAGAATCGGCGGGAAGAAAGCCGAAGAGGATACCGCCCCATGAAACTGGCCCTGTCGCCTTCCGAGCGACGGGACTGGCTGCGTCTTGCCCGCACGGAACTGGTTGGTCCCGTCACGTTCGCAGACCTCATCAAGAGGTTTGGCGGAGCATCCAGGGCGCTCTCCAACCTGCCCGATGTCTTTCGGAACCGGCACAAGGGAGGGCAAGCCGCCATTCCCGGCCTCGATGAAATAGAGGACGAGCTTGAGCGCGGCGCCGCCTCGGGTGCCCGTCTGCTTCTATCCTGCGATGAGGACTATCCGGCTAACCTTGCCGCCCTGGATACACCGCCGCCCGTGCTGTGGGCGCTTGGACAGACAGGTGAGCTGAATCGCCCGGCCGTTGCCATTGTCGGAGCCCGCATCGCTTCAGCCGCAGGGCAGCGTTTCGCCCGGACCTTGGCCGCAGACCTGGGCGCAGCTGGATATGTCGTGGTCTCGGGCCTTGCTCGTGGCATTGATGGCGCAGCCCATGAGGGTGCCCTTTCCACCGGGACAGTTGCCGTTCTTGCAGGCGGAATCGGTGACATCTATCCCCGCGAGCACGAAGACCTTTACGCGCAGATCCGCGATCGCGGTTGCATCGTTTCTGAGGCACGCCCCGGCCAGGTGGCGCAGGCCCGGGATTTCCCACGGCGCAACCGGATCATATCCGGTCTCAGCAGCGCCATCATCGTGGTTGAGGCCGAACTCCGCTCCGGCTCCCTGATCACCGCCCGGATCGGTGCCGAACAGGGTCGGGAAGTCCTGGCCGTTCCCGGGTCTCCCCTCGATCCCCGTGCCAAGGGATGTAATGACCTGATCCGCCAGGGGGCCGCCATTTGCGAGAGCGTGGAGGATGTACTTCAGGCCCTGCAAGGGTTTGGCGGTTTCCAGGCACCTGGACAGGCCTGGCTGCAAGGGACTGGGACTTCAGCCGACACCCCGCTCAACGCGGTCTGCGAGCAGGTGGCTGGGCTCCTGTCTCCAACCCCGGTATCGCGGGATGACCTCATTCGTGCCGCCGGTGGGCAGGCCGGTCCGGTCCTTGCCGCCCTGGTCGAACTGGAGCTCGCAGGACGGGCCGAATTCAGCCCGGGAGGGGGCGTGGCCGCCACCTAATTTCTTGAACAGTTGACAGCTATGGGGCTCAGCCCCACCTTCCGCACCCTTTTCAGTCCGGGCGCACGCCCTTGGGAAAACCCGCCGCGCATGAACCTCGTCGTTGTCGAGAGCCCCGCAAAGGCCAAGACCATCAATAAGTATCTGGGCTCGAACTATACGGTTCTGGCCAGTTACGGCCATGTCCGCGACCTGCCTGCAAAGGATGGATCGGTCCGCCCGGATGACGATTTTTCCATGTCCTGGGATGTTGATCCAAAGGCCGCCAAGCGTCTGAATGACATTGCCGAGGTCGCCCGGACAGCCGAACGGATCATCCTGGCCACCGACCCCGACCGTGAAGGGGAAGCAATTTCATGGCACGTGCTTGAGGTGCTTTCGAAAAAGAAGGCCATCAAGGGTGCAAAGGTCGAGCGCGTTGTCTTCAACGCCATCACCAAGACTGCCGTAACCGAGGCGATGAAGTCGCCCCGGGACATCGACATGGAACTTGTCGATGCCTATCTGGCCCGCCGTGCCCTCGACTATCTGGTCGGGTTCACCCTCTCGCCGGTGCTTTGGCGCAAACTGCCAGGTTCACGTTCGGCGGGTCGGGTCCAGTCCGTATCCCTGCGCCTGATCGTTGACCGCGAAATCGAAATCGAGAGCTTTGATACCCAGGAATACTGGACGGTAGAGGCCGACGTTTCCGCTGGAAGCGACCCTTTTCTTGCCCGGATGGTCAAGCATCAGGGCAAGCGCCTGACGAAGTTTGACCTGAATTCAGAAGCCGGCGCGAGGACGGCCCAGGCGGCCTTGAAGGCCGCAAGCTTCAAGATCGCGTCGGTGGAGAAAAAGCCCGCCAGGCGCTCTCCTGCCCCGCCCTTCACCACCTCAACCCTTCAGCAGGAAGCAGCACGCAAGCTTGGTTTCTCGGCCCAGCGCACCATGCAGGCAGCCCAGAAACTGTATGAAGGCATCGACATAGGCGGCGAGACCGTGGGTCTGATTACCTATATGCGGACCGACGGCGTGCAATCCGCGCCAGAGGCCCTTCAGGAAGCCCGCCAGGTCATCGGCGGGATCTACGGCAAGGAATACGTGCCCGAGGCACCAAGGATCTACAAGACCAAGGCCAAGAACGCCCAGGAAGCCCACGAGGCCATCCGACCGACCTCGTTGGCCCGCAATCCAGGCTCCCTTCGCCTGGAAAGTGATCTGGGCCGGCTCTATGAATTGATCTGGAAGCGAATGATCGCCTCGCAGATGGAAGCTGCACGGATCGAGCGGACGACCATCGAGCTCGAGAGCGCCGATGGCCAGTCAGGCCTGCGTGCAACGGGACAGGTCGTGTTGTTCGATGGCTATCTGGCCGTCTACGAGGAAGGTCGCGACGACGCTGATGACGAGGAAAGCGGTCGTCTGCCCCAGGTCAAGGAAGGTGCGGAGGCCCGTGTCATCGAC
>CAIYSH010000305.1 GCA_903928755.1 uncultured Alphaproteobacteria bacterium
AGACCTTTATCCAGGCGGACCTCAGGTCAGTCTAGGGGCTGTAATCCATTGATGACCGCTTCCCGATGATCGGGATTCCATCAACTCTGGACCTGATCTAGACCCCGCCGGCCGTGTTGTCAGAGCTTGTAACCTGATTTCGACCGTTACGTTTTGAGGCGTAGAGGGCGGCATCAGCGCGGTCCAGTAATTCGGAACCCCGTTCTCCCTTGACGCGCTCAGCAAGGCCAGCCGAAAGCGTGATCGCTCCGAGGTCTTCATTGGTTGATCGACGCTTCAATATCCGGGAGGCGACTTCGATCCGGATCATTTCAAGGACGTTAAAGGCCGTTGCGGCCGTCTCGCCCGGGAACAGCAGGGCAAATTCCTCGCCACCATAGCGGGCGGCAATACGTGGGTCGGCTCCCGATTGGCCGATGACGCCAGCCACATAACGTAAAACCTGGTCGCCGGTCTGGTGCCCCCAGGTATCGTTGAATGTCTTGAAATGATCGATATCCAGCAAGGCCAAGGTCAGGGGCATGCCTTCAGCCTCGGCGGCGTCGGACATCCGCTCCAATTCAGCGTCGAAACTCTTCCGGTTTGCCAGATTGGTCAGTCCATCCGTCGTTGCGTCCCGCCGCACCTGCTCCAGGTGTTCACGCAGGCGGATGACTTCGGCCGTCGACTCAGTCAGCCGGGCTTCCAGAGCCTTGTTCTCCTTCTGGATCTGTCGGGTCGCTGCGGCCAGGGTCTCGACCGTCTCGCGCAGATCTGCAGGGTCATTCTCCAGTGACTGGCTGGCCTGCTGGAGTGTTGCCCCATAGGCCTGACTGGACTTCTGGGCGGCCTTGACGGCCATTGAGACTGACTGCAACTCCTTGGTCAAGGCGTCGCCCGTGTCCTGGATTTCTGTCGTCAGCTTGGCGCTGCCGAGATAGGTTGAAGCAAGGTCCTGGCAGGCGGTATCAGTAAAGGGGCCGCCCTGGGCAATGATCCGACGTATCTCCTTGCCCAGTGGTCCAGTCGGATCGCAGACAAAGTGGACCCACAGTTCGAAGTTCTGGGATGTCGGCCAAACCTTGTGCTTTTCCATGGCATCAAGCGTGTCCCGCGCCAAACTGTAGGCTTCGGGAGCTCTGAGTCTGGACTCAATATCAAACGGCATAACCAGCTTGTTTCCTATGGCCACAGGACTTGCTGTGTCCGCTTCACCCAAATCTTGGGGTCAGATTAACCTCAAGACCCAAACGACCCGTTAAAGGTGGCGCTGTCTGCGATGACTGAAGACACGTGAGAATGGCCCCGGATAGTATTGGGCCTTTCGCTATTTCTTGGGCGCTGCGGAGACCGGACGGGCCAGGAAGGCGGGCAGATCTGAACCAAACCCGATGACCGACTTGTCATCATCAGGGTCCGGGCGCCGCCCCCGAAGGCCGCGGGCCGGCAGAGCCTCAGCGACGGGCTCCATCCGTTCAGGGGCAGGCCTTGCAGGCTGATCGTCCCTGGGCTGTGTGCGGCGGCGCGCGTCTTCACGGCGCGGCTCACGGGCTGGCACAGTCCGGGTTTCCGGTTCAGGAAGGACTGCTGCCGGTTCCAGATCCGCGGTGGGTCTGGACGACCCGCGCGGCTTACGGTCGCGGTCGCGGTCACTGCGCCCGCGAGGCCCTTTGCTGTCGTCTCGCCTGACATCCTTGATGGCAGCGAAATCAACACCCTCGAGGGTGATTTCTTCCGGATCCTTGCCGATGAGTTTCAACACCTTGTCGATGTTCTTTGAATCGGCCGGGGTGACGATCATATAGGCCTTGCCACTGCGCCCGGCGCGACCCGTGCGACCGATCCTGTGCACATAGTCATCGGCATGATGAGGGACGTCGTAGTTGAAGACGTGACTGACGTC
>CAIYSH010000306.1 GCA_903928755.1 uncultured Alphaproteobacteria bacterium
ACGTCTTACGGGTATTGAAATAGTCCCCGGCCGTGTCGAGGGCGTGCAGCGGGCCAACGCCGGAATTGTGGCCGGCCTCTCCCAGGAATGGTGCGCCGTAATGGCCGGCAGCTTCGAGGGCCAGCTCGGTCAGGCGCTGCTGGATTTCGGTGCCCTTGATCTTCAGGATCGAACTTTCCGTCCCCGGACCCTTGCCGCTGCTTTCGCCAGCCAGGGTGCGCAGCTCGGTGAATTCCAGCGCCGTCAGGTCGATCTCCAGTTCAGCAATCTTGCGACGGAAGAAGGGATCCATCAGCAGGGCACCGCCAAGGTCGGACATCTCGGTAGATGCCATTTCCCGGATACGCTCCAGGCTGCGCTTGGACCGTGCAACCCCGGCAATGCCGGAGCGTTCATGAGCCAGCAATGCCTTGGCGCAGGTCCAGCCCTGGTTTTCGTGGAAGATACGGTTCTCGACGGGGACCTTCACATTATCGAGGAAGACGTCATTGACCTCATGTCCTCCTTCCAGGGTTGTGATCCGCCGGACCTCGATGCCCGGAGACTTCATGTCGATCAACAGGAAGCTGATACCGGACTGCGGCTTTGAGTCAGGATCGGTGCGGACCAGGAAGAAGCCCCAGTCGGCGTGCTGACCGAGGGTGGTCCAGGTCTTCTGGCCGTTGACCAGATAGTATTCCTTGCCGTCATCGGCGGTGAAACGCTCTGCCTTGGTCTTCAGGCTGGCCAGGTCTGAACCGGAGCCGGGCTCGGAATAGCCCTGACACCACCAGATCTTGCCATCCCGGATGTCGGGCAGGAACCTGGCCTTCTGCTCGGGCGTGCCGAAGGTATAGAGCACCGGTGCCAGCATGGAGACGCCGAAGGGCAGAATGCCGATGGTATCAGCCAGGGCCTGCTCCTCAGACCAGATGTATTTCTGGGTTGGGGTCCAGTTCGTTCCGCCGAACTCTGCTGGCCAGGAGGGAACCGCCCAACCCTTCTTGGCCAGGATGCGGTGCCAGGAAAAATAGTCTTCCTTGCTCAGGGTCTCGCCGCGGTCCTGCTTTTCCCGCAGAGCCTTGGGGTAGTTCTCGGCGAGGAAGGTCCGGGCTTCGAGCCGGAATGCATTGTCTTCAGAGGAAAAGTCGAGGTTCATGTCGGGGCTCCCTGACGCGTACGCCTGCAGCGTAGAATTAAACGCTGCATAGATAGCGAAACGCCCGCGGCTTGGGAAGATGACGTTTACGTCAACGGAAGGATTTTAGCGGCGCGGCCCTGCCTCGGGCATTTTGAATTGCAGATGGATGGTGATGTGGCCGTTCTTCACCCGGGGATCGCCTGGCTCCAGGTGAAAATTCCGCACAAGCTGCAGGGCGAAAACCCCCACATTGGCCTGCAATGGGGTCTCTGACACCACGTGACAATTGCGCAGCCTGTTCGAGGCCAGAACCTTGCAGGCGACCTCCGCCCTGCCCTGCTGAGGCGGCGGAGGATGATCCATCAGGCAGCCAGGGCCAGCAGGGGTTTCTGCCTTGCAGCACGCCAGCCCGGGAAAATTCCGCCGATCAGGCCGATGACCAGGGCCAGGGTCACGGCCTGGCCGATGATTTCCGGGCCGATCTGCAGGCGGAACGCCACCTGTGTAAAGCCGGCACCCAGGGTTGATGCCGACAGGTTGTTGAACCCGACAGCACAGATTGCCACCCCCAACAGGGCACCAAGCGCCGACAGCACCAGGGCCTCGACCATCGTCCCCATGAAGGCCGAGAAACCGGAAAAACCGATGACCCGCAGGGTGGCGATCTCGGCAGCCCGGTTCGATACCGAGGCGTACATGGTGTTCAGCGCCCCCGCGAGGGCGCCAATGGCCATGATGATACCGAGCGGCCAGCTGAAATACTTGATCAACAGACCGGACCGCTCAGCCTGGGCGGCATAGAAATCGAGCTCGCTCTGTGCCTTGAGCTGCAGGCGGGGCTCGTCCTTCACGTATTTCACGAAGGCGGGCATGGCTGCCGGACTGGTCAGGACAACCCGGGCGGTCTGGAACGAAGTGCCGCGATTGAACAGGCTCTGGACCACGGGCGCATCTGCCCAGAGTTCGGACTCAAAGACCGTGCCCGGAGCTTCGAACACCCCGACCACCTTCCAGTTCTGTGTCCCGAACCGGATGGTCTTGCCCATTTCAAAACCAGCAAACTCGCGAAGCAGGCCGGCCCCGACGACGATTTCGTTCGAGCCGGGGGAAAACATCCGGCCTTGTGTGATCTTGGCCTGCTTGCGGACCAGGAGACCGTCGGGGCCAATGCCGCGCATGGGCATGTTGGCCTTGGTGCCCGAGGACTTCTTGATCCCGTCCACCACCAGCATGAGCTCAGATGACACCAGAGGGCTGCCGTCAGGGCCAGCCTTGACCCCGGGGCCTTGGCCCAGCAGGTCTGACTGCTCCTTGGACATGGAACTGTTGAGTTCCGCCTCAGCGCCATCTCTCAGGACCATGGCCACATCCGTCGCC
>CAIYSH010000307.1 GCA_903928755.1 uncultured Alphaproteobacteria bacterium
CGCCCCCAAGGCCGCCGCACACATAGAAGCCGCCCTGCGCACCCTGCCGGAGGTGGAGGCCCTCCACTCGGTCTCAGGCCCCTTCGACATGATCGTCGAGGTGGCTGCGGGGTCGATTGAAGATCTGGACCGCGTGCTGGACGCCATAGGCATGATCGACGGTGTCGAGCGGACGACCAGCTCGATCATCCTGTCGACGCGGATCAGGCGGTAGGGGGGCAATTGAGGTGGAGGATTCAGATCAGGAGTCTCTCAGCCCCTGGCCCGGATCTGGGAATACCGCACCTGTCACCAGATCCGAGATGTCTCTGCTGCAGCCGATCAAGTCCCAACACCTCAAAGTTCAATGCGTCTAGATAAAACCTTAATCGGGCATTTTAAGGAGGTTAGACTCAGCAATATTCCAGGGCTGCCATGAAACGATTTTGCTCTGTGGCGACGGCCATGGCGATCTGTCTTGTGAACTGGCCGGGCTACGCCCAATCACTGAGCTCAAAGCCAGTAACAGGACCTGCGGACGACAGCACGACCGTTACAGAGCTTGCGCCCATAGAGGTCGTCCTGCCCGGTCCCGCAATGTGGAGTGTCGTCAAGGGCGACAGCCGCGTGGTCATTATGGGGATTGTCACACCCATTCCAGAAGCGCTCGATTGGAAGCCGGGGCGGATCATCCATGCCCTGAAGGGGGCCAAGGTTCTGCTCATTCCACCTGAGCCCAAGGTCAACCTCGGCGAAATTCTTGGGCTGGCTCTGAATTATCACGCCTTCCTGCTGCCGCCCGATACGACGCTTCGGGAGGTGCTCTCAGCGGAAGACTATGCGGGTTTTGCAGAGATGGGCTCCATAGCCGGGTCTTCGCCCTTTCCGGTCGAAAGGCTGAAGCCCTCAGCAGCGGCGGCAGTCCTGCTGGGGACGCAGATGCAGACCTTGCACCTTTCTACGGGTGAGCCCGTCTCGACGGTGAAGCAGTTGGCGAAACGGGCGCGTGTACCGGTCCGGGAGATGGGCAGTCTCAAGGTCAAGACCCTGGTTCGAATTGGCAAGGACATGACGGACGCGCAGCAAGTCGCGTGTTTCAGGGTGATCATGGCAGAGGCAAGATGGGAGGCCAAGGAGGGTGCGGCGGCCGCGGACAGCTGGGCCCAAGGCGATTTGGCGGCCTTGCGGAAACATCGCTTCCGGGGCGCGGATGTGAATTGTCTCAGTGATAATGCGGACTTGGCAGCTCTGAACGAAGGGCAGGTTTCGGGTGCTGAGCGTGCGATTTGGGAGGCTCTGTCAACGCCGGGAAAGACCGTGGCTTTGATTGATCTCGAACTCCTCGATGTGCGGAACGGGCTTCTCGATCGTCTGAAGGCCGCAGGCGCGGAAATCACTGTTCCCGAATAGGGCCTGACGGTCTTTGACTTCAGTCCCTAAAACGCCTGCCTGCCTGTCTGTCAGGCAGACATGCCCGGATGACCCTTACCACCCACCCTAAGCAAGGCTCAATTCAACCGAGGACTCTCATTAGGGCTGGATGAAAAATGTGGGTCACATCAATGGCCTCCGCGTCAGCTTGGACGACATGACCCTTCGGGCGGATTTCCTGAACTGCGGTTGCCATGTCCAGAGCTGAGCATCCCCAGGTCCGGACTTCCCGGTCTATTGGTTGACCCGCACCGCCCTCAGTGGTGACAGCATCCCGATCATCGGGATCACCAGAAACCCCGCTGCGGCGATGAGCAGGGTCTCCCTCACCCCCAGCACAGTCCCCAGCCAGCCGCCGAACAGGGCGCCGGGAATGGCCACCAGGCCTGCGCTGGCCTGGAAGGCGCCTGCAACCCGGCCCAGCACGGCCTGGGGCATGATGCCCTGACGCAGGGTGGCCATCAGCATCCACGCTGCCCCTCCAAAGGCATCCCCGGTGACCTGGGTCAGGATCATGACGGTCATGGCCCCGACGCGATCCGTGGGGGCCGTTGCGATCATCAGGGCCGAGAGGCTGGCACCGGTAAGGGTGGCGATGATGGCTGGGCCCATACCGATCTTCCGCGCCAGCCAGGGGCCAAGCCAGGCGCTGATCAGGGCACCGACCCCGCCCATGGCGATGGCCAGGCCCAGCAGGCCGGTGGGCAGGTTAAGGGTCTTGAGGGCGAAGAGGATGTAGAGGGCGCCAAACACCCCGCCGAACAGGCCCTGGATCAGGCCCATGAGCAGCAGGGCGCGGACTGGGGGTTCGCCCCAGGACAGACGAAGGCCCTCGCTGATCTCGGTGGTCCAGTGCCGGGGTGGGGGGATGTCCGGCGGCGGCTCCGGTTCGTGGATACGCATCAGGATCAGACCTGAGGCCAGATAGGTGCCGGCATTGACGGCCAGGGCGAAGGGCGCGCTCAGCCATTGAAACAGCAGGCCTGCGAGGGCTGGGCCCCCCATTTCGGCTATGGCGTCGGTGGAGGCCAGGCGGGCATTTCCGTCCATCAACCGGTCCGGACCGATCAGACCCGGTAGATAGGCATGGCTGGCCATGTCGAAGAGGACGCTGGCGGCACCCACCAGGGCTGCGATCACCAGGAGCTGGGGCAGGCCAAGGACCTGAAGGGTGGCGGCCAGGGGAATGGTCAGCAGCACCAGGGTACGGAACAGGTCAGCCCCCACCAGAACGGGACGTCGGGCGCGGCTGTCGACGAAACGTCCGCCCAGAAGTCCGGTCAGGACTGCGGCCCCTCCTGTCACGGCCGAAAGCATGCCAAGGCCTGAGGCGGGAATGGCCAGGCTCGTTATGGCGAGTATCGGCAGGCCCTCCCGGGTGATCCGGGCGCCGAAGCTTGAAATGGCCTGGGCCGCCCAGAGCCGGGAGAACGCCCGATGCTGCCAGAGTGGAGCGGGGTGGGTCACGCTGGCCAGCTGCCGACGATCAAGGTCTGCCCGGCCTGGATTCTGGGCATTGGGCGTGGGTGTTTCAGTAGATGATCCGCGTGCGCTCGTTATCCACGCCGCAGTCTTCCTGCACCCAGCGCATGCCGCGTGCGGTGATATTGGCCTTTTCCCGGGCAATATCGGTGTTTCGGAGGCAGGGGAGGACCTGGGTCATGGGCAGTTTCTGGTCTGCTGCCAGGGCCATCACGAACTTCGCAATGCTTTGCTTCATCATCTGGAAGTCCGCCTGTTTGGAGCGGATGAGCCCGTCCCGGGACCCATATCCGGAATTCGCAAGGTCGCCGTTGCGGGCGTGTGCACGGATCTCTGCCCCCTTCCCTGTAAAATTGCCCGGGGCCATGAAGTTGGTCGGGAAGACGAACAGGGCGGCATCGATCGGGGCGCCGATGATGGTGCTGGCGAAGACGGCGTCATTCTCGTTCAGGCCGACGAATTTCGCATTGAAGCTGGCCTCGACCGGGCTCTGGAAGACCACATGTCCGGTCCGGCGGTCGATGATGCGATAGATGGCACGGCTGCGGCTTTCGAGTGTGATGCCGCCGGGCGATGTTCTCAGTTTCGAAAACTCGATCTCAAGGCCATATCGGGCCGAAATGGGCGTGGCAGCCGCCATGCCAGAGTCATCCAGGGCCTTCTGGACTTGAGGACGGAAGGCGTTCTGGTTGGCTTCAGCAAACCAGAAGGAGTGATAGGACATCCCCGAAATGTGCTCGATCACCACACTGTGGTAAAAGGGATGGCCGGGTGGGACGGTAAAGACCAGAGCGTTCAGAACGGGCGGACTCTGCAGATCCAGCGCGGTCCGATGGGAGGCACAGGCTGTCAAGCCCAGGCACAAAGCAACGACAAGCCAGACTGAGTGACGCATCCTAAACCTCCAGTTCACCCTGTTTCTAGTGCAACAAGGGATAAGAGTTCGTTACGTCATGTCGGTCTTGCAGGTGTCCTCACAGGTTTCCCTGGCCCTGATGGGCCGGGGAAACCCGCGCGCGCTTGACCCTATCCCATGGGATACATGATGTCCTTCGACACAGCGTCGATCTTTGCCATGACTTCGGGGCTCAGATTGAGGTCGGCGGCGGCAAAAATGTCGGCCAGCTGGTCCTCGTGGGTCACGCCGACAATGGTCGAGGCGACGAAATCGTGCTGCTTGCTCCAGGCTGTGGCCATGGTCACCAGGGACATGCCGGCTTCCTCGGCTATGGCGCCGAACCGCTCAGTCGCTGCCAGGCTCTTTTCGTTGACGAAGCGCCTGGCCATGACCGCCTGACGGCCGCCCAGCTTGATGTAGTTGGAGAACCGGGCACCATCCGGGGTGGCGCCGCCATTGTACTTGCCCGACAGCACGCCGCCGGCCAGGGGCGAATAGGGGATGGAGCTGACACCTTCCTGCAGGCAGACTTGGGCCAGGTCGTCCTCGAATCGGCGATTGTTCAGGCTGTGATTGTTCTGGATGGTTTCGAACCGGGCCAGGCCCCTCTGCTCCGACACCGACAGGGACTTCATCAGGCCCCAGCTGGTTTCATTGGAGCAGCCGAGAATGCGGACCTTGCCCTCGCGGACCAGGTCGTCCAGGGCCTCGAGTGCGTGCTCATACCCGGTGCCGTGGTCGGGCCAATGGGTCTGGTAGAGGTCGATATAGTCCGTGCCCAGGCGCTTGAGGCTGGCTTCGACGGCGCGCATGACATTGTGGCGGTCCAGGGCGGTCATGCCGGCCCGCTGTGCGGACTTGATCCAGCCATGACTCGGGCCGCTGACCTTGGTGGCGATGATGACTTCGTCCCGGCGCTTGGTCTTGAGCCAGCGGCCGACGATTTCCTCGGTGGTGCCGGCCCACTCTTCCTTGGGTGGCACCGGATAGTTCTCGGCGGTGTCGAAGAAGTTGATACCGGCCTCAAGGGACTGGTCGAGGATCCGGTGGGACATCTTCTCGTCGGCCTGTGCCCCGAAGGTCATGGTGCCCATGCAGATCTTGGAGACGACGATCGGGCTGCGGCCCAGGCGTTTGGTTTGCATGCGTAATTCCCTCGGAACTGGCGTGGCGGCGAAATGGCCGGAAATGCAGCATGGCTGATACGCAGGCCTAATCCCCAAGGCAAGGTGCTGACCCAAATCCACCCCTCCCATATTTTCAGGGACGCTTTAGGGTGTCGCTGTTCCAGGTTCGAAAGGTCGCAACATGCCCGCTGATTCAGGTGACAACCAACCCGACATGTCGGCCTTCTGGATGCCGTTCACGGCGAACCGGCAGTTCAAGGCAGAGCCACGCCTGCTGAGCGAGGCCAGCGGCATGTATTACAGGACCCCGGATGGCGACCCGGTACTGGACGGCTGCGCGGGCCTTTGGTGCGTCAATCTCGGCCACGGGCGGCTCGAGATCGCTGACGCCATTCACCGCCAGCTGATGACCCTCGATTACGCCCCCAACTTCCAGATGGGCCATCCCCTGGTGTTTGAATTCGCCAAGGCCCTGACGAAGATTGCCCCTCCGAGTCTGGACCGGATCTTCTTCACCAATTCAGGATCGGAGTCCGTTGATACGGCCCTGAAGATCGCCATGGCCTATCACCGGGCCAGGGGCGAGGGACAGAGGGTCCGGCTGATCGGGCGGGAGCGGGGCTATCACGGCGTGGGTTTTGGCGGCCTCTCTGTCGGCGGTCTGGTCAATAACCGCCGGGCCTTCGCCACCCTGCCAGCGGTCAGCCATCTGCCCCACACCTGGGATGCCGGAAAGAACGCCTTCAGCAAAGGACTGCCCCTTCATGGCGCTGACAAGGCCGATGAGTTGGAGCGGCTGGTAGCCCTGCACGGAGCTGAGACCATAGCTGCGGTCATCGTCGAACCGGTGGCCGGGTCCACCGGTGTCCTGCCGCCACCTGTCGGCTATCTCAAGCGCCTGCGGGAGCTCTGCAACAAGCACGGCATATTGCTGATCTTTGATGAGGTGATCACCGGCTTTGGCCGTCTGGGTGCGCCCTTTGCCGCCCAGGCCCTCGGGGTGGTTCCCGACATCATGACCACGGCAAAGGGCCTGACCAATGCGGCCATCCCCATGGGCGCGGTGTTTGTGGACCGGAAGGTGCACGACGCCATCGTCCAGGGGCCGGAAGCGACCATCGAGTTCTTCCACGGCTTTACCTATTCCGGCCACCCGGCGGCCTGTGCGGCAGGCATGGCCTGTCTGGACATCTATCTGGGCGAGGGGATTTTCGAGCGGGTGGCGAAACTGGCACCCGTCTGGGAAGAGGCCCTCCACAGCCTGCGCGGCAAACCCCATGTCACCGACATCCGCAATCTGGGCCTGATGGGTGCCCTGGACCTCTCGCCCCGCGACGGCGCGCCGGGGGCCCGGGGCTATGAGGTTCTGAACCGCTGCCTCAAGGCCGGCCTGCTGGTCCGCTATACCGGCGACACCATCGCCCTCTCGCCGCCGCTCATCGTCTCTGAGGACGAAATCGCAAGGATTGTCGACATTCTGGGCGGCGTGCTGGACGGGGTGGCCTGACGGCCCAGTCGATCAAGGGACAGTCTGGCGGCAGAACCCGTGTTCACCGTACAGGCGCTGCAGAAACCCGATGTATTCCGGTTGGCTGTTCGCCAGCTTCCGGCAGTTGAACGGGGGTTGATCGCTCCTGCCGGTCAGATAGATCGTGCTTGAAATCGCGAAGTATTCTCGTTGATTTTCCATGAAGTGACTTGTCTGATCCGGGAAGACTCCGGAGGATTTGGCTTGCGCGTAGGCCCTGACGATTGTCGGGTTGGCGAAGGAATATCTGTTCCAGTCCCAGGCGTGGATCATTTCGTGGAGCAGGATCGGCCGGTCTTCGGGCAGGCTTCGCAGGTCGGCGAAAACACCGCCCCTTCCGGAATTATACTTGCTGGTGAAGAGAGCGTGACTGCCCTTCTGCGGCTTCTTCGGGTCCACGATGATCGGGATTTCCCGCATGAGTTTCAGCATGGGCGCGGGCAGGTTGGCAGCTTCGATCTGCCGGATCTGGATGACATAGCCCGGCAGGATTTCAGGTATGGTTGAACGCTCAATCCGCGAAAAATCGACCCTGAAACCCTCAATGTCCATGACCGGTTTGTCGTCCGGGGTTTGCGCCCTGGCTGACGCCGGCGTCAGGACCGCCAGGGCAAGCAGGAGTTTGGCCAATAGGGAGGGCTTGCCCATCAAGTCTGTCTTTCCGTCGGATCGCCTAAAGAATCAGCATGAAGGGTGGCGAAATCAGGACCATTCCCAAAGTTCGAAGCAGACGCCCGATCATATCCTGTCGACCAGGGCTGAGGCCAGGCCGGTATAGCCTGCCGGGGTCAGGGCCAGCAGGCGCGACTTGGCGTCCGCGCCGATGTCCAGCCCCTGGACGAAAGCGGCCATGGCGGCTGGGGTCAGGCGATGGCCCCGGGTCAGGTCTTTGAGCAGGGCGTAGGGATCGCTGATCTTCGACCGGCCGGCGGTGATTTCCGCGCGGATCACGGTCTGGATGGCTTCGGCCAGCACCTCCCAGTTGGCGTCAAGGTCGGCGGCCAGCAGGTCCCCGGCCAGGGACACCTCGCCCAGACCGCGCTGGAGGTTGTCGAGGGCCACCATCGAATGGCCAAGGGCGACCCCGATATTCCGCTGGGTGGTGGAGTCTGTCAGGTCCCGCTGCAGGCGTGAGGTGACCAGGGTCTGGGCCATGGTGGCCAGCAGGCCCGACGCGATTTCCAGATTGGCTTCGGCGTTTTCGAACCGGATCGGATTGATCTTGTGCGGCATGGTCGACGACCCGGTCGCTCCCGCCACCGGGATCTGGGTGAAATAGCCCATGGAGATATAGGCCCACATGTCCGTGGCCAGGTTGTGCAGAACGCCGCCTGCGTGGCGGATGCGGTCATAGAGCTCGACCTGCCAGTCATGGGACTCGATCTGGGTGGTCACCGGATTGAAGCCGATGCCCAGGGACTCGATGAAGTCCTGGCTCACCGTCATCCAGTCCACTTCGGGGGCCGCAGCAAGGTGCGCCGACCAGGTGCCAGTGGCCCCGGAAAATTTGGCAAGGTATTCCAGGGCCTCGATCTGGCGGACAATACGCTGCAGGCGCCAGGCGAAGACTCCGATTTCCTTGCCCATGGTCGTCGGCGTGGCGGGCTGGCCATGGGTCCGGGCCAGCATGGCAGCGTCCCGGTGGGCGTGGGCCATGTCGTGCAGGGTGGCGATGACGCCCTGGAGTTTGGGCAACCAGACCTGCTTCACCGCCCGCTGGACGGTGAGGGCGTAGGAGGCGGAGTTGATGTCTTCGCTTGTGCAGGCGAAATGGGTCAGTTCAGCGATGGCACCAAGGCCCAGGGTTTCGAGCCGGTCGCGTACCAGATATTCCACCGCCTTGACGTCGTGACGGGTGACGGCTTCCTTTTCGGCCAGCCATTTGATCTCCGAGGGCCCGAATTCGCCATAGAGTGCGCGAAGTCTGGCCTTGTGATCGGCGCTCAGGGGCGAGGATCCGAACAGCGATCGATCGGTCAGGGCGATCAGCCACTCGACTTCCACCTCGACCCGTGCCCGGTTCAGCCCGGCTTCCGACAGATAGTCGCCAAGGGCGGTGACGACGGCGCTGTAACGGCCATCCAGGGGGCTCAGGGGCTGGGGGGGCAGGGATGTCACTGAAGCTCCGGTAGGCCGTGTGTCTGTTGGTGATCCGGCGGTTATCATGGATCGGACCCCTTGCCCAATCCCCACACTTCCCCGCTATAGTGCCCGCCTTCCCCCGGAGCCCTCCATGACCAAGACTGTCCTGATTTCCCATGAAATGCTGGGCGGCCTGCAGGGGCGGCTTGAGGCTGAAGGCTATGAGGTTGCGCGCCGCTGGGACATGACCCCGGAACAGGCGGCCCGGGTCGAGGCTATTGTCCATGTGGGCGAGAACCACCTGTCGCCAGAGTTCCTGACCTCCCTCCCGGCCCTGAAGCTGATCGCCAATGTCAGCGTCGGCTATGATGGGGTCGATGTGCCCTGGTGCACAGAGCGTGGGATTGCGGTCACTCACTCTGAAGGGCTGAATGCCGAGGATGTGGCAGACCAGGCCATCGGTCTGATGATTGGTGGGTGGCGAAACCTGCTGGAGGGTGACGCAATCCTGAGGGCCGGCAAGTGGAGCCAGGAGGCGAGAATGCGGCCGCCCCGGGGGCTTAGGGGCCTGAAGATGGGCATAATGGGCCTGGGGCATATCGGTCAGGCCGTGGCTGTGCGGGCCGAGGCCTTCGGCATCGAGGTCGCCTGGTGGGGCCCAAATCCCAAGCCGGAGGCGAGATGGCCCCGGGCCGACAGCCTTCTGCAACTGGCCACCGACTGTGACATCCTGGTGGTGGCCTGTAAGGCGGATGCTTCCAACCGCAAGGCGGTGTCGGCGGCGATCATAGAGGCTGTCGGGGCGAGGGGCATGATCGTCAATGTGGCCCGGGGGTCGATCATTGATGAGGACGCGCTGATCGACGCCCTGAAGGCCGGACGATTGGGTCGTGCAGGCCTTGATGTTTTTGTTGAGGAGCCGACGCCGCCGGAACGCTGGGCCGATGTGCCCAACACCTTCCTCACCCCGCACACTGCAGGCGGGACCACCAATTCCCTGCCCCTGATGTTTGCCCAGTGCTATGAAAACCTGCGTCTGCACTTCGCAGGCGAGGCCTTGGCGAGCCCGGTGTTTTCCTAGGGCATAAAACGCCGCGCATTGCAGATTCACTTATCGCCGGGTCGTATATACGAGCGAGGGCCCACCCCGAGACATTACCCGACTTGACATAAAGACATAAAGATATCTTTATGTGATCTATGAGTTTGACGGCGAATCAAGTGGTTGAAATCTTGCGGGCAGCGGGGGAGCCTTCGCGCCTGCGCATCCTTGCCCTGCTGGCCAGGGAAGAGCTGGCCGTCCTCGAACTTTGCAAAATCCTTGACCAGAGCCAGCCTCGGGTGTCGCGGCACCTGAAACTCCTGGCCGACGCCGGACTTGTGGAGCGGTTCCCGGACGGGGCCTGGGTCTTCTACAGACTGGCGGCCGGGGGCGAGGCCCGGGGCCTGGCTGACGACATTCTGGGGCGCACCGAGGATCAGGACCCGGTTCTGGCCCGGGATTTCGAGCAGTTGCAGGCGGTGCGGGCCGAGCGGTCCTCGGACGCTGATGCCTATTTCGCGCGCAATGCGGCGCGCTGGGACGAGATCCGCTCACTCTATGTGTCGGAAGCCGCCGTGGAGGCGGCGATCCTCGAGGCTGTGGGGCCTGATCCCGTGCGGCGCCTGGTGGACCTGGGTTCTGGCACCGGACGCATGCTGACCCTGCTGGGGCCACGCGCAGCGACGGCTGTTGGCCTCGATCTGTCGCAGCAGATGCTGAACATCGCCCGGACCCATGTGGCGGAAGCCGGTCTGAAGGCCTGTGAACTGCGGCACGGGGACATCTTCGACACCCGCCTGCCGGACGGCAGCGCTGATCTGGTGGTGGTTCACCAGGTCCTGCACTATCTGGGCGATCCGGCCGCGGCGGTCCGCGAGGCCGGGCGACTGGTCGGGCAGGGCGGCCGCCTGCTGATCGTTGACTTCGCCCCTCACGCCCTGGAATTCCTGCGGGAGCAGCACCAGCACCGGCGCCTGGGATTCACCGATGCTGAAATGGGCCGCTGGCTGGAAGACACCGGGCTGTCAAAGGTGCGCATCGACGCCCTGCCGTCAGTCCGCAAGGACGGTTTGACTGTCAAGATATGGACGGCGGACCGCGTTGGGTTGAGTAAGGGGAGCCGGGCATGAGCCAGCCAAAGAGCGTATTGGGACCGGTCGCGCGGGCCGGGGCTGGGCTGGCCAGACGCCCGTCCATCTCCTTCGAATTTTCGCCGCCCAAGACGCCCGAGGCTGAAGACAGCCTGTGGGAGGCCATCCGTCGCCTCGAGCCCCTGAATCCGGCGTTTGTCTCGGTGACCTATGGGGCCGGCGGCTCCACCCGCGACCGCACGCACCGGACCGTGGTACGCATGCTGAAGGAAACCAGCCTCAAGCCCGCCGCCCACCTGACCTGCGTGGAGGCCAGCCGGGCCGAGGTGGACGAAGTGGTCCAGGCCTATTGGGACGCCGGCATTCGGCACATTGTCGCCCTGCGTGGCGATCCGCCTGGTCAGATCGGCGGCGCCTATGTGCCGCGCGAGGACGGATATCTCAACGCCACAGAACTGACCCAGGGCATCAAGGCCATTGGCGACTTCGAGGTCAGTGTCAGCCTCTATCCGCAGGGCCATCCCGAGAACGCCGACCTGGATAAGGATATCGATGTCCTGAAGGCCAAGATCGACGCCGGGGCCACCCGGGCCATTACCCAGTTCTTCTATGACACGGACGGGTTCCTGCGGTTCATGGACCGGGTCCGCAAGGCCGGCGTCTCCATTCCGATCTCGCCGGGGATCATGCCGGTGTCCAACTTCAAGGGCCTGAAGAAGATGGCGGCGCCGGTAGGCATCACCCTGCCGGACTGGCTGGGCAATCTGTTCGAGGGCCTGGATAAGGACCCTGAAAGCCGCAAGCTGATCGCCGCCAGTGTAGCGGCCGAAATGTGTGCGGGCCTGGCCGAGGAAGGCTATTCCGATTTCCACTTCTACACCCTCAACCGCGCCGATCTGGTCTACGCCATCTGCCGGGTGCTGGGCGTTCGCGAAACGCCAATGGAGGCCGCATGAAACCCTATGGTCTGATCCTTGCCCTGGCCGCGACCCTGCCAGCCTGGGCAGCGGGATCCCCTGCCAGCTGGTCAGCGCCGACCCCACCCTTCAAGATCGCTGAAAATCTCTACTATGTCGGGACCGAGGGAATTTCGGTCTTCCTGATCACCACGCCCAAGGGGCATATCGTGATCGACGGTGCCATGCCGGGCAGCGACAGGACCATAGAGGCCAGCATCAGGGCCCTGGGGTTCAAGATTTCCGATGTAAAGATCCTGCTGAACACCCATGCTCACTTTGACCATGCGGCGGGTCTGGCGGGGCTGAAGCGCGATACGGGTGCCCGGATGATCGCCAGCGCGGCCGACCGCAAGGCCCTGGAGACCGGAACCTATCCCGGTTTCGAAGAGGTCAAGGCCCTGGATTTCGAGCCGGTCAAGGTCGACCAGGTCATCAGGGATGGCGAAAAGGTCAGCCTGGGCGGCATGGTTCTGACCGCCCACATCACCCCGGGCCACACGGCCGGCTGCACCACCTGGACCTTCCCGGTGAAGGCTGACGGCAAGGTGCGTCAGGCCTTGCTCTATTGCTCCACCAGCGTCGCCCTCAACCGATTGGTGAACAAAAAGCGCGGCCCGCAATATCCCGGCATTGTCACGGCCTATCAGCAGACCTTCGCCAGGCTGAAGACCATGAAGGCCGACATCCTGCTCGCCCCACACAATGAGCAGTTCGACCTGGATGCCAAGCGCGTCAGGCTGAAGGCGGGCGGGCCCAACCCCTTTATCGATCCTTCGGAACTGGCACGGACCGTCGCGGCCTCGGAAGCTGATTTCAAAGGTGATCTGGCCAGACAACAGGACGCCGCCAAATGACCCGTCAGGAGCGCATCGCCAGACTGAAGGCCATATCGAAAGAGCGCGTGCTCATCCTGGACGGTGCCTGGGGCGTCATGTTCCAGAGAGCCGGCCTGACCGAGGAAGACTACCGCGGCAAACGCTTTGCCGATCATGTGGGCCAGCTGAAGGGCAATAACGACATTCTCTGCCTGACCCGGCCCGACATTGTTGCTGACCTGCACGACCAGTATTTCGCGGCCGGTGCCGACATCAGCGAGACCAATACCTTTTCCGGAACAACCATTGCCCAGGCGGATTACGACATGGGCGGGGTGGTCTATGACATCAACTTCCAGGGGGCGAAGATCGCCCGGGAGGCTGCCGACCGCTGGACGGAGAAGGACCCGGACAAGCCGCGCTTTGTGGCCGGGTCCGTCGGGCCGCTGAACAAGATGCTGTCCATGTCGTCAGACGTAAACGATCCGGGTGCCCGGTCCGTGACCTTTGAAGAGGTCTATCAGGCCTATCGTCAGCAGATGATCGCCCTGCACGACGGTGGTGTGGACCTCTATCTGGTGGAAACCATCACCGACACCCTGAACTGCAAGGCGGCGATCAAGGCCATACTGGACCTCGAGGACGAGGGCTATGAGCCCCTGCCCATCTGGATTTCCGGCACCATCACCGACCGTTCCGGGCGCACCCTGTCGGGGCAGACCGCCGAGGCCTTCTGGAACTCGGTCAAGCACGCCAAGCCCTTCGCCATCGGCTTCAACTGCGCCCTGGGTGCCGAACTGATGAGGCCCCACATTGCCGAGCTGGCGCGGGTGGCCGACACCCTGGTCAGCGCCTATCCCAACGCTGGCCTCCCCAACGCCATGGGCCAGTATGATGAGCAGCCCCACGAGACCGCACATGAGCTGCATGAGTGGGCCGAGCATGGTCTGATCAACATCCTCGGCGGCTGCTGCGGCACCACCCCCGACCACATTGCCCATGTGGCCAGGGCCGTCGCGGGGGTGAAGCCGCGGCAGATTCCGCAACGCCCCAAGGCCATGCGACTGGCCGGCCTCGAGCCCTTTGAGATGGCCTGATGAGACCTGTTTTTGTAAATGTCGGCGAGCGGACCAATGTCACCGGCTCGGCCAAATTCCGTAAGCTGGTGGCCGAGGGCGATTATCCGAGCGCCCTGAGCGTCGCTCGCCAACAGGTGGATGCCGGTGCCTCGATCATCGACATCAACATGGACGAAGGCCTGCTGGACTCGCAGAAGGCGATGACCACCTTCCTGAACCTGATCGCCGCAGAACCCGACATTGCCAGGGTGCCGGTCATGATCGATTCGTCCAAGTGGGCGGTCATTGAGGCCGGGCTGCAGTGTGTCCAGGGCAAGTCCATCGTCAATTCCATATCCATGAAGGAGGGGGAGGACACCTTCCGCAACCATGCCCGGGCCTGCCTGCGCTATGGCGCGGCCGTGGTGGTCATGGCCTTTGACGAACAGGGTCAGGCCGATACGGCCGCCCGCAAGATCGAGATCTGCACCCGGGCCTATCGCATCCTGGTGGACGAGGTCGGTTTCCCGCCAGAAGACATCATCTTCGACCCAAACATCTTCGCCGTGGCCACGGGTATTGAAGAGCACGACAATTATGCCGTCGACTTCATCGAGGCGACCCGGGCCATCAAGCAGGCCCTGCCCCATGCGCGGGTGTCAGGGGGCGTGTCCAACGTCTCCTTCAGCTTCCGGGGCAATGAGCCGGTGCGCCGGGCCATTCACGGGGTCTTCCTCTATCATGCCATTGCGGCGGGCATGGACATGGGCATCGTCAACGCCGGCATGGTGGGCGTCTACGACGACCTGGAACCCGTGCTGCGCGAGCGGGTCGAGGACGTGGTGTTGAATCGCAGGACGGACGCCGGCGAGCGCCTGGTCGAGATCGCCGAGACCGCCAAGAGCGGAGC
>CAIYSH010000308.1 GCA_903928755.1 uncultured Alphaproteobacteria bacterium
CCCCGGCGGCGGCGGCCTGGGGATCGGCAGCCACCTCTGCGGGGGTCTGGACGGGAGCCCAGACCTGGTCGGCGTCATTCAGGCGCCTGGCGATCTCGTCAAAGTCCAGGGCCCCGAAGGCGGCTTCGAGTTCGTCAACCAGGGCTATGGCATTGGCCTTGCGGGCCTTGCTCGTGGCAAACCGCTCATCGTTCACCAGATCCGGACGCCCGGCGACAGGTGCAAGCAGTTGCCAGTCTGCATTCCCACTGCGCGGATTGAGCACGAACCATTTTTCATCACGGCTCTGGTAGAAGTTGGCCAGGGGATCAAAGGGGTCCCGGCGGGAGCGGTTGGAGGCCAGGCGGCCCAGGGACAGCTGCACGGCCAGGTCCGAGCTCACCGTATAGATGCCCGTCGCCAGCAGGGAGGTCTGGACATAGCGGCCGACGCCGGTCTGCTCGCGCTCGTAGAGGGCTGCCAGAATGGCCGAAACGGTGGCCAGGGATGTGGTGTGGTCACCGACGCCGGTGCGCAGGATGAAGGGTTCTGACCCCTTGGGGGTGTGCATCCGGGCGACGCCGGCCCTGGACCAGAAGGCTGTGACATCAAAGCCCGGCTTGTCGGCATCGGGCCCTTCAAGGCCGTAGCCGGTGACGGCGGCATAGACCAGCCGGGGATTGGCCGTGCGCAGGGTGGCCTCATCCAGCCCGGACCGCTTCAGGGCCGCTGGCCGGACATTGGTGATGAACACATCAGCTGTGGCTGCCAGCCTGGCCAGGGCATCCCGGCCTGCGGGCTTGGAGGTGTCCAGAGCCACGGCGCGCTTGCCGCGATTGTCGACGGCAAAGGTGGGGTTGCCTGCGAAGGCATTCTTGGCGTCGGCAAAGGCATTGCGCATGGGGTCGCCCTGGGCCCGTTCGACCTTGGTGACCTCAGCGCCCCAGTCTCCCAGAATTCCGGCTGCGCCCGGCGCCGCGATATAAGTCGCGAATTCGACGACCTTCAGACCCTTGAGCAGCACGAAATCCTCCGTCACTTGGTTTGCGCGCCATAGTGAAGGCTTAGCCCGGATGTCTCAAGGCACGATCAACTGACCAGGCGGAGGTTTGGCGCCGTCGAAGGTTCCGCCGCCAGGGCATCAGCAACCGCGCGGCTGAGTGTCACTGCCGTGACAGGCTTGCGAAGAATGGCATCCGCACCGGCATCAAGGAAGGCCTGAGCCAGCTCGGCTTGCCCTTCGATCAGGGCGACAATGGGGACCATTGCGCTCAGGCCGCCCATCTTCCGGATCTCCGAGACGGTTTCCGGTCCCTTCATGTCTGCCAGTTCGGTATCGACCAGGATCAGGTCAAGATCGCATATCCTGGCAAGCTCGATGGCGCGTCGCCCGGTCATTGCCTGCACCGGCTGATAGCCGAGGTGTTCCAGGGTCGAGCGCAGCATGGCTGCTGAAAGGGCATCGTTTTCGACGAAGAGCACGCGCAGGGCATCCCGTTCCGTCTTCCGGGGGGGCGCGGCTTCAATCGGCAGCTGTGCCTCTGGGACCCATGCTTCTGGATCAAAGGGTAGCTCCAGGCGGAAGCAGCAGCCGACGCCAACGGCACCGGAGCCAGTAAGGCTTCCGCCCATGAGTTGGGCCAGTTCCCTGGAGAGCGACAGTCCCAGTCCGGCCCCGGAGGTTCCGGCGCTGGTCCTTTCTATCCTGTTGAAGGCTTCAAAGGCCCGGGAGAGTTCCTCGGAGGTCAGGCCGGGTCCGGTATCGACAATTTCGACCATGATCCTGTCGGGACCCGACCTTGCAAGGCGGGCTTCGACACGGCCCCTGACCGTGAATTTCAGCGCATTGGAGAGCAGGTTGTTCAGGATGTCCTTCACACGCAGGGCATCGCCCATTGCCTTCCCGGCCGCGGCCTCCAGTTCCGGATCAACGAAGACCTGAAGTTCGAGCCCTTTTTCAGCCGCCGCGCTGCGCTGCGCTGCCACCAGGGTGCGTACCTGTTCAGGCAGGTCCAGAGGCATTTTCCTGACCTGCAGGGCACCTGAGGCCGCAGATTCGGAGTCGAGGGTGGTGTTCAGCACCACGATGAGTTCGTTTGCCGCCCGCAGGGCATCGGTAATCTGTTCACGGGTCGGACCGTTGCGCTGACCGCGATCTGCCGCAGCCGTCAGAAGTTGCGTTACCCCCGTCAGGCCGTTGCGGATTTCCTGCCCCAGGGTTGCCACGAGATCAGACTTGGACTTGGCCAGTCGCCGGGCATTTTCAACAGCGTCGGCACGATCTTCAATGAGCGTTTCACGGTCCGCAGCCATGGCAAACTGCTCCCGCAGAACGCGGTTGAAGATAAGGGCGAGGGCGAGGGCGAGGGCGACGGCGCCCTGACAGGTGCGCCCGAGCGTTGCCGTCTCGCCATGAAGGCTCAGAAGCAGGAGCGGGGCGGCGGCGGCAGCAGGCCCGACGATCAGCAGGCTCGGCAGCCAAGGGGCGGAAAAGAAGATCACCAGGATCGAGGCCGCAACAGACATCAGCAGCAGGGTTTCCCGCATGGGGCCGGCGTGATCGGCGAAAAAGGCGATTTCCGCGACAGCAAGGGACCAGACCAGCCCGCAGGCCACCTGAAGTCGGCCTCTCAATTCGATCCTGTCCTGTGTGGAGGGCAGTCGGATCCAGGAGATCGCCGCGTAGAATAGGCCCCATGCCGCCGCGAATATGGCGAAGCTGGCACTCAACCAGGCGGAATTCCGCGCCAGACTGCCGCCCCAGACAAAGATGGGAAGGCAGATGGCAAAGGCCCCGATCGCATAAGGCAACAGGGCCATCTGCGCATCGAGGGCCTGTCTGATGATCGTTCGGTTACCAAGGGGAGTCTGGGTGGATGGTTCGCGCACGGCGCCTCACAATCCTGCGTTGAAGCCAATTTCCCGATGAGGATAAGTCCTCAAGGTTCGCAATAGGTTACACTTCCCCGATTGCCCCGCCGATTTTGTCCCCAGGAATCGGCTTTCCGCGGGTTTCGAAACCGTTCATTAAGCCTAACGATTGATTGTCCCTCTCCTGGGATTCTCTCCGCGGGATGTATTGAGGCTGGCATGTCGACCACACGAGCCGCGCTGACGGATGAGGATGTCCGGATGCTGGTAAAGGGCGCGACACCCGATGAACGCGCCATCGCCGCCCACAAGATCTGCCGCTATGTTGACCGGAACACCCTGACTGCAGAAGAGCGGGAACGTGCCGAGGACATTCTGCGGGTCATGGCCCAGGACGCAACCGAGCTGGTGCGCCGCGCCCTTGCGGTGACCCTCAAGGCCTCGCCGATGATCCCTCGGGATGTGGCACTCAGACTGGCCCGGGACGTCGAGAGCATTGCCCTGCCAATCCTGTCCATGTCGCCTGTCTTCACGGATGCGGACCTGGTCGAGATCGTCGAAAAGGGCGACCCTGTGCGCCAGGTGGTGATCGCCAAGCGGCCGAGGGTGTCCAAATCCGTGACGGCAGCCATTGTCCAGCATGGTGTCGAGCGCGCGGTCGAGGCCGTCTGCGCCAATGACAATGCTGACTTTGCCGAGCGCACACTGCAGGATGTCCTGACCCGTTTCGAACGTTCCGAACGCGTCCTCGCCGCGGTCGCCTACCGGCAGGCCCTGCCCCTCTCGGTGACGGAAAAGCTGATCGACATGGTCAGTGAGACCGTTCGTGACCACCTGCTCAACCACCACGAGGTTTCTGCTGAGCTGGCCCTGGAGATTGCTCTTGGTGCCAAGGAGCGCGCGACCATCGATCTGGTAGACCAGGCCGGAAGGTCTGGCGATATCCGCAGCTTTGTCGCCCACCTGCACAAGAATGACCGGTTGACCGCGTCCTTGCTCCTGCGTGGTCTGGCCCATGGACACATGTCGTTTTTCGAGTGGGGTCTGGCAGA
>CAIYSH010000309.1 GCA_903928755.1 uncultured Alphaproteobacteria bacterium
CGGCCGCCGCCCTCACCGGCGGCGGCCGAGATGGCCTCAGGGCAAAAAAAATACCCCGGCCTTCCCGCGGTCCAGGGTAATTCGTCATGGCGGCGGCAAGGCGATGATCGCAAGCCGCGCCGATTGTGCCTTTGGACGTCTAGGCGACGCCCAACCAGGCGGCGGTCCCCAGGGCCACCAGGGCGAGAGCCGACCAGACCCAGTCGCGATTGGTGCGATGGACGCGGTTATGGCTGATCCGGGACTGGCTCGAGTGACCACAATGGCTGAGGCCGAAATGACGATGAGTGAGCATCCTGTCCTCCAAGATCGCGAGGGGTTGCCGGAGCGACACCTGCGTCGCTCCACCTTTCGGTCCAGCGCCACCCACCGGTTTGTCGTCCGTGAGAGTGTCGCTTCCTTGGAGCTTGCGGGGCCTTGCCCGTCGCCGTCGAGTCTATCTTGGTAACAGAGTGTAGCGCCCGGGATCTCCCCTGGATTTGCGCCATTTTCAGCCGGGCGAGCCTGGATTGACCGGCGTCAAACCACAGCGGACATCAGCAAAACATAATACGCCATGGCCCGCACGCCCGGGGCCGGACTGGATCGAGGAGAGTCTGCAATGCCCGAACCGCTGCGCCTGGACGCCGAGGGCTATCTGATCGATCCCTCGGACTGGACCGAATCCGAGGCCGAAAGCCTGGCGCACCGCGAGGGCATTCAACTGGGCGAGGAGCATTGGAGCGTCATCCGCTTCATGCGGAGCTGGCTGGAGGAACGCCAAGTCGCCCCCGATGCCCGCCACGTCATCAAGCATCTGAGCGAAACCTTCGGAACCGGCCGCAACCGCCTGTTCGAACTGTTCCCCTACGGCTATGTCCAGCAGGCCTGCAAGATCGCCGGGATGCGCCGCCCACGCTCCTGGAGCACCGGCTGAGGCCCCGGCCTTAATCGCCGGGCAGGGCCACGACCGCGAGCCAGAAGTTCTCGAACGACTGCACCGCGGCATAAAACTGGTCGAATTCGACGGGCTTGGTGATGAACGCGTTGACGCCGTTGGCGTAGCAATAGTCCACATCCCCCCGCGCGGCGGAGGTGGTCAGGGCGATGACGGGAAGCTTCCGCAGGTCATGGTCCGCGCGAATGGCGGTCAGCACCTCGCGGCCGGAAACCCTTGGCAGATTCAAGTCGAGCAGGACGATGTCGATGGGCGCCGCATCGGCGAAAGGCGGCTGACGACGCAAGAACGCCAACGCCTCCACTCCGTCAATAACATGATGAACCGTATTAAGAATACGCGCATCCTTCAGCGCCTCGATGGCAAGGCGGGCATCGCCGGGACTGTCCTCCACCAAAAGAATTTCTACCGCACGAGTCCTCATGGTGGGTCCCTCTTGACTTGCTCACTTGGGGCCTAGCTTGCGTCGCGCAGGGCACCCATTTCCCCCGGGCCAGACATTCTTGGCTCAGGACAGACAGCATACATCTTTGGCCAAATCGTGAATAGTCAGGGCGCGAAATTCCGTGGACCGGAGCGACCACGCCGCCGAAGGTGGACAGCCCATTGCCGCCTTTGCACATTGGCGGGCGGATTGTAAGCTGGCGGCCACGGATGGGAACACTCCAGCCGGCGACGCCCCAGGCGCCGCGGACAAGATTTAACCGGTCATATCGGGTCACGGGTCATGGCAAGACAGCAGCTTCGTTTCATCGTGATCCTTGTGATCGCCGTCGCCCTGGCCGTTTGGGGATACGGACAGTATTTCGGAAGCGCCAACCCCGCCGGCTCGGTCAAGGCCCCGCCTGCCGTTCCGGTCTCCGTCGCTCCGGCCCGCCTGGAAGACGTGCCCATTTCCCTCGACGGCCTAGGCACCGTCACCCCGGCCAACACGGTTACGGTGCGCACCCAGGTGGAGGGTCAATTGATCCAGGTGCTGTTCCGGGAGGGCCAGGACGTCCAGGCCGGCTCCGTGCTGGCCCAGATCGATCCGCGCTCCTATCAGGCCCAGCTGGATCAGGCCCTGGCCAAGAAATCCCAGAACGAGGCGCTGCTGGCCAACGCCCGGCGCGATCTCGGCCGCTACGGCACCTTGCTGAAGAGCGAATACGCCACCCGCCAGCAGGTGGACACCACCCAGGCGCTGGTCAATCAGCTGGAGGCGGCGGTAAAGGCTGATCAGGCGGCCATCGAGAACGCCCGCGTGC
>CAIYSH010000310.1 GCA_903928755.1 uncultured Alphaproteobacteria bacterium
AGGAGACCGAAGGCGGTCCGCCGGCGCCGGTGTTTACGCCAGTCTAGGGTCCAGCGAGGTCCTTGAGCCGGGCGACCAGCGAAGGGACCTCCTTTGGGTGTTTCAGGTGATGCACCCGCAGGTGCGCATTGGCGGGGTCTGAAAAGACCTCGCCATAGCGCAGCCTGTTTTGGTGGAAATGGTCCCAGCTCCAGCGGATGGGGTGTTCCTTTTCCAGCCACTTGCTGAAGGTCTCCACATTACCCGTGCCGGACCAGAGCTCTTTTCGATCAAGGGCTCGGGTCAAGGATCTGCGGATCACCCGCCCCATGATCAGGGGCCGGGGATAGTCCAGCCAGACAGCGTCCGTCGCCATGGCCCGGATCTTCGGCTGGATGGAGCTGTAGTTTCCATCCGTCACCCAACGCTCACCCGACAGGGCGGCGAGAACCCGTCTGTGGAATTCAGGCCGGTCATGGGAGTTGAGATCGATCCAGCCAGGCTGCCAGTTCACAGCGTCCAGCTCGACATGGGACAGATCCAGCTCTGCCGCCAGCCGGCGGGCCAGGGTCGACTTCCCGGACCCCGAACTGCCATTGATGGTGATCCGCATCAGTCTTTCGTCAGACCCAGCTCCGCCCAGACCTCATCGGTGTTCTCGCCCAGGCGCGGGGGATGTCGACGGATGTTGGAGGGGGAGCCGGTGAACTTCACCGGCGGCTTCATGGCGTTGTAGGGCCCGGCGTGGGGATGGTCATACCGCTCAAAGAAGCCCACCGCCTTGAGGTGCGGGTCGTCGGGCAGGTCGTCCAGGCGGGAGGTCTTGACCACCGGGATGGACAGGGGCTTGAGCAGGTCGAGCCATTCCTGGGTGGTCTTGGTCTGGGTGACCTCGCCCACAAGGCCATAGAGCTCATTGATGTGCTTGCCCCGCTGGGCATAGTCGGAGAACCGCGGATCCTTGCCGAAGGTCTCGGCCATGCCGGCAGCGGCGAAGAACTGGTCCCACTGCCTGTCGGTATAGGGCAGCAGGCCGATATAGCCGTCCTTTGTCTGGTAGGGCTTGCGGTTGGGATTGGCCACCCGCTGATAGGCCCACTGGCCGACGGGCGGCTCGAAGGTGTGGTCATAGAGGTGCTCCACCAGGGTGAAGCTGGTGACACATTCCAGCATGGGCACTTCGATGAACTGCCCCTCCCCGGTCCGCTCGCGGTGGAGGAGGCCTGCGGTGATGGCCTGACACATGAACAAGCCCGAGACCTTGTCGGCCACCAGGGTCGGCAGGATGCGCGGGGTCGGATTGCCGTCCACCCGGGGCAGCAGGTCGGCCAGACCAGAGGCTGACTGGATCAGGTCGTCATAGGCCGGCTCGCCCTCATAGGGACCGTCCGAGCCATAGCCGGCGGCGTGGACATAGACCACGTCCGGGCGGATGGCCTTGACGCTCTCATAGTCCAGACCCAGGCGCTTCAGGCCATCATAGCGGATCGAGACGGCGAAGACCTCGCAGGACTTGATCAGGGCCTCAAGAAAGGGCCTTGCCTCGGCGGCGCGCAGATCCACGAGGACTGAACGCTTGTTGCGGTTGATGGCCAGGAAGATCGGGCCCAGATCCCGGGGTGCCCCTTCAGGCACATGGCCGGCCCAGCGCATGATGTCGCCGCCATCGCCCCGGCCAGAGCCTGGATCTTCCAGCTTGATCACCTCGGCGCCCTGATCGCCCAGCATCTGGGTCGCATAGGCGCCGAACACCACGCTGGTCAGGTCCAGAATGCGGATTCCGGCCAGGGGGCCGGTGGCCTTTTGTGCAAGTTCCTTGGTTTCCGCCACGTCTGCTCTCCCCACGGGTGAAAGTCTCGTTATGATCACTTGGATAGAACGCGCAAGGCGGCGGAGGAAAGCCCTTGAATTTCGAACTTTCGGAAGAGCACCGCATGCTCAAGGACCTGGTGCAGAAGTTCGTGCGAGACGAGCTCATGCCCCTGGAAACCGCCGTCATGCAGAGGGAGGCCTCGGGCCAGGGTATTTTCATCAATGCCGAAGAGCGGGCCAAGGTGGACGCCGTCTCCCAGAAGCTTGGCCTCTGGGGTCTGGATGCCCCGGAGGATGTGGGCGGAGCCGACCTGCCCCAGGTGGCCCTGATCGCCGTCAATGAGGCCATGGGCTCCACGGTGACGCCCTACACCCTGCCGCCGGACTCCCCCAATCTGCGCATGCTCATGGCCACGGTGAACGAGCGCCAGAGGGAGGCCTATCTGGCCCCCTATGTGGCCGGCAAGACCATCAGCGCCATCGGCATTTCCGAGCCCGGTGCCGGGGCTGACCCGGCGGGCATGATGACCCGCGCTGTCCGCGACGGCGATGACTGGGTGATCAATGGCCGGAAGATCTGGACCAGCCGGGCGGCCGAGGCCGACTTCACCATCCTCATGGCGGTGACCGACAAGGAAAAGGGCTCCCGGGGCGGGATTTCGGCCTTCCTGGTAGACGGCGACACCCCGGGCTTCAACGTCCTGCGGCGCATTCCGATGATCGGCGGAGCCTTTACCTATGAGGTCGCCCTGGAAGACTGCCGGGTGCCGGACTGGAAGCTGCTGGGGGTCGAGGGTCAGGGCTTTGCACCCATGCAGATCCGCCTCGGCACCCGCCGCCTGCAGATGGCCAGCTGGTGCATTGGCCTGGCCCAGAGGGCGCTGGACATGATGTGCGAGTATGCGCCCCAGAGGGTCACCTTCGGCCAGCCCCTGTCCAACCGCCAGGCCGTCCAGTGGTGGGCCGCCGACGCCGCCACCAAGATCCACGCCGCCCGGCTCATGGCCTATGATGTGGCCTGGAAGCTGGACCAGGGCCGCGACGTCCGGCAGGAGATTTCCATGGTCAAGGTGTTCGCCACCGAAATGGCCTGGGAAACGATTGATCATGCCATGCAGGCCTTTGGCGCCATGGGCATGACCAAGGAAATGCCGCTGCAGCTCATGGCTGCCAGCGTCCGCAATATGAGAATCTATGACGGGCCTTCTGAAGTCCACCGCATGGTGGTGGCCCGCAACCTTATGGGAACCAGCCGATGAGCAAGACCGCCACCCAGGAAATCACCATTTCCAAATCCGGCCACGTGGCCACCATCACCATTGACCGGCCGCCGAACAACCATGTCTCGGTCGAGCTGATGCGCGACCTGGCCGACATACTGGAAAACCTCGATGGCGACTCCGAAGTCCGCGCTGTGGTCCTGGCCGCGGCAGGCAAGGCCTTCTGCGCCGGAGCCGACCTGGTCTCGTCGGACGGCATTGCCAATAACGGCATGGGCGGGATCAATGCCCTTTATGATCAGGCCGTGCGCCTGTTCTCCATCGAGACCCCGATTGTCGCTGCCATTCAGGGTGCCGCCGTCGGCGCGGGCCTGGGCCTGGCCCTGGTGGCCGACTTCCGGGTCGCTGCACCCGAGGCCCGCTTCGCCGCCAACTTCGTCAAGCTGGGCTTCCATCCGGGCTTTGGCCTGACCCATACCCTGCCCCGCCTGATCGGCGAGCAGAGGGCCGCCCTGATGTTCCTCACCGGTCGCCGGGTCAAGGCCGAGGAAGGTCTGGCATGGGGTCTGGTGGACGAGGTGGTCCCCCTGCACAAGCTGCTGGAAGCCGCACAGGCCCTGGCCGCCGAGATCGCCGAAAACGCCCCGCTGGCCGTGGTCGCCACCCGCAAGACCATGCGAGGCCAGCTGGCCGCTGCCGTGCGCGAACAGACCAATCACGAGCATGGCCAGCAGACCATACTGCGCGCCACGGACGACTTCGCCGAGGGGGTGCGGTCGGTTCAGGAACGCCGTCCGGGGAACTTCACCGGAAGGTAAGGCACCGCGGTAGCCTTCCGTCCGCCAATGTCCTAGCCTGCGCCAAATCATCAGACTTGGGGAGACGGGCTATGGGCGGACGGAATCAAACAGCGGTGGCATTGGTGCTTGCCCTGGGCATGGCGACAATGGCACAGGCCGCAGCACCCGACCTTGCCACCACCTCCGGCGGCCCGGTCAAGGCCACGGCCCGGGGGGCCATGACCTCCTATTTCGCCATACCCTATGCGGCCCCACCGGTCGGCGACCTGCGCTGGCGGGCCCCACAAACAGCCGCCAAATGGACCGCGCCTCTGGCAAAGACAAAGTCGGGGGCTGCCTGCCTGCAGACCGGCGCGGCCTCCTTCCGCTCCACTGGCGACAGTGAGGACTGCCTCTATCTGGACGTTCACCGCCCCACAGGAGACGGCCCCTTCCCGGTCATGGTCTGGATCCACGGCGGAGCCTTCACCAGCGGCAGTGCCGGCATGTATGCCGACCCGTCTGCCCTGGTGAGCAAGGGCGTCGTCGTTGTCGCCATCAACTATCGTCTGGGGGCCCTGGGCTTTCTGGCCCACCCGTCCCTGCGCGATGCCAATGGCAGTGCAGGCAATTATGGCATGATGGACCAGCAGGCGGCCCTGCACTGGGTTCAGGACAATATCGCAGGCTTTGGCGGTGACCCGAAGAATGTCACCATTTTCGGCGAGTCCGCCGGGGGCTTCAGCGTCCTGACCCACCTGGCCTCGCCGGGCTCAGCGGGCCTGTTCCAGAAGGCCATCATCGAGAGCGGAGCCTACGGCGTCTCGGGTCAGGCGACCCAGGCCGAACTGGAGGGTCAGAGCGCCCAGGCCCTGGCCAAGGTGCTGGAGGCCCGGGATGACGCACCGGCCACCTGCAATCCGGCAAACGACACCGCCGACTGCCTGCGCGCCCTGCCCCTGAACATGGTACGGGGCAAGTTGATGAACGCCTTCACCACCGCCGTGCCCAATGTCATCCCGTCAGTGGACGGCAAGGTCCTGCCCCAGACCATCAAGGCCACCTTTGCGGCGGGCGGCAACAACAAGGTCCCGGTGATCAACGGCTCCAACGAGAATGAGAACACCCTGTTCATCGCGCTCGGCGAACTGGCTGCCCGGTTCACCGCCAAGCCGCCGAATTTCAACCCGGCCGACCGGTCATTCCTGATGACCGCCGACGCCTACGCCAAGGCGGCCGAGGACCAGTCAAAGACCTCAGGCGTCCCTGCGGCGGACCTGACCGGCAAATACTATCCGCTGAAGGCCTATGGAAAGGATGCGGCCCTGCAGCCGACCCTGGCCTCGGCGGCAGCAGGGACTGACGCCACCTTCTCGTGCAACGGCATCAACGTGTCCTCGCGGATCGCAACGCAGGGCCAACCGGTCTGGATGTATGAATTCCGGGACCAGGGTGCCCCGTCCCTCGTCGGGTCCATCGGTGGCAAATACTTGCTGAGCTTCCCGCAGGGGGCCGCCCACGCTTCCGAACTGCCTTACATTTTCAACATGATGGACGTTGGCTCGGCGGACCGGAAGGCCCTGAAGGAGACCATGGCCACCTATTGGACCAATTTCGCCAAGGCCGGCGACCCCAACGGCAAGGGCGTTCCTGCCTGGGCCGGGTTCAGGGCCGGTAAGGTCCAGGCCCTGGATGTGCCGGAAGACGGCGGGGTCAAGCCCATGGCCGCCGCCGCCTTCAAGTCTGAGCACAAGTGCACCACCGCCTGGGCGAAGCAGGTCTTCTAGACCTGCCCCACCCCGGCGTCGGCTGTCCTAGAAGTCTGCAGCGATCGTGACAAAGCCCATGCGTGGCGGGATCGGGAAGGCATTGTAGCCGCCCGAATTCCCGGTCACGCCTGCGGTCATCACGCCCTTGATATTGCCAAGGTTGGTGATGTTGGCACTGATCTTGGCCGACTTGGCCCAGTCAGGCTTCATCGACTGAAGGTTCCAGCTGGCCTGCAGGCCGACCAGGAAATATGACTTTACCGACAGGTCATTGAGGTAGGTCACATAGCGACGACCGACATAGTCACCGGTCACCTGGCCCTCGAAGTCACCAGAACGGAAGCTGGCGACGGTCTTGTTCATCCACTTGGGCGACAGGGGAACATACTTGCCGCCGGTGGCGACCTTTATCGATTCCGTGACCCCATTCACCACCCGTGTGCCGCTCAGATAATCCGAAGAATACTTGGCGTCGGTGTAGGACACCGCGTTGTAGACCCGGAAGTGAGGGCCAAACTCGACTGTCGCCGCCAGATCAGCGCCGGTGGTCTTCACGTCGCCCACATTGGCCAGGATGGCGGGCGCGGGATTGATGAAGTTGAAGGGGGCGATGTTCAGCAGACGATTGCAGAAGTCCACGTGGAAGATATTGGCCTGACCTTCAATGGCCGTGATCGGTCCGGCAGACACTTCCCGACGGGTCCGGATGCCGGCCTCGTAGGTCCATGAGGTTTCGGGCTTCACGGTGGACTTGAACAGCTCAA
>CAIYSH010000311.1 GCA_903928755.1 uncultured Alphaproteobacteria bacterium
CCCGGGGCATGTTCATATAGGCGAGCAGACCGAACAGTCCGGCGATCAGGGTCACACCCAGAACCACCTTCCGTCGTTTGATTGCGCCGTCGATCAAGGGGCCGATCATGGACTTCGTCTCCCGGAGGGGGCTTTTTGCCTGAAGCCACCCCGACTGTTTTGAACTGGAGCCTGGCTGTTGCTTTCGACGTTTCCGTCTGAAGGCAGACGACCTTACTGCGCCCGCCCGACCTGAACCTTCTGTCCTTCTGCCACATAGGACTGGCCAACCGTAATCAGCCGCGTGGGACCCTTGAGGCCGGACACATAAATGCCCTTGCTGGTTTCCTCGATCACCGTCACCGGGGCGAACCCGACGACGTCACCGGGACCCACAAAGCGGACGCCCTGACGACCTGCCGCATCAAGGACAAGGGCAGAGATCGGGATGCGGTGTGCCGGACCGGCTCCGGCCGAAATCTTCAGGTCTGCAGACAGGCCCGAGCGTGCCTTCAGGCCCGGATTCACCGCCGAGACCTCCAGGTGATAGGTGCGGGTCTGAGCCTCCGCATCGTGGGCCAGATAGCGCACCTTGCCCGAGAGCATTTCACCGGAAATCAACCTGGCCAGGGCCGGTGCGCCAACCACGAATTTCGAGACTTCCGACTCCGGAATGTCGCCGACAATGAGGATGGGGCTCAGTTCTATGACCGTGCCGCAAGACTGGCCCGGCGCGAGATAGGAGCCGACCTCGGCGTCCCGCTTGTCGAAGGAGCCCGCGAAGGGGGCCCGGATATTGGTCTGCTCAAGGGCGATCTCGGCCTGACGCACAGCGGCCCGGGCGCCATCAAGGGCGGCCTGGTCCTGGAGGAGCTGGGTCTGGGAGCGATAGCCCCTGGCGGCAAGATCGGCCGAAGCCTGCTGGGTCAGGACCCGGGACTTCAGGGCGGCCCTGGCCTGATCAAGGCTGGCAGCCCGCGCGTCAACATTCAGGCGACACAGGACCTGCCCCTTGCTGACCAGACTGCCCTCTGTCGCTGGAGTCTGGGCGACAATGCCCGGGGTTTCAGAGCGCACCACAACGCTGCGAGCGGCCTCTGTACGGCCGCGGATGGCGACGAAATAGGGATGCATTTCCTCCGGCGTCTCGGTGACCTGCACGCTGGCCAGAGGGCGGGTATCGGCTGCAGCCACCGTCCTGGATCGTGGCTTCCGGGCCTTCACGCCATTGATGACGCTGCCAATCGTAAAAAAGGCGACCACCAGGAGGGCCACGGCGATCGCAAATACCTGCGAGGACTTCAAGCGCATCAAGCCCGTTCCCAATCCATTGCGGCCAACCAGGATTTCGCGGAATCAATACCTTCGGCACCTGGACAATCTAGTCTGCAGACAGGAGAGGGGCCAGACGTCCCGTTCACCAGACGAATTCCAGGGCGGGGTGTGGCCGTATAACCACGAACCTGGTTTTTGCTCCCCCGTGCTCCCTCTTGCATCCGGGGGCAGGGAAGCGCATTTCACCCCCGTTCAGCAGGGCTTTGGAGGGCCGGGCAATGAAATATCTGCACACCATGGTCCGGGTGAAGGACCTCGAGGCTTCCCTGGATTTCTATTGCAACAAACTGGGTCTGGTTGAGGCCTCGCGATCGGAAAGCCCGGCAGGGCGTTTCACCCTGGTCTTCCTCTGCGCGCCCGATGATCTTGAACACGCCAGCACGGCCCGGGCCCCCATGGTCGAGCTGACCTTCAACTGGGACACTGAAGACTATCAGGGCGGCCGCAATTTCGGCCACCTGGCTTATGCGGTCGACAATATCTACGAGACATGTTCCCGGCTTGAAGCGGGGGGCGTGGTCATCAATCGCCCGCCCCGTGATGGTCGTATGGCCTTTGTACGGTCTCCAGATGGCATTTCCGTGGAACTTCTCCAGGCAGGGCCCGCCCTGGCCCCGGCCGAACCCTGGGTCTCCATGCCCAATATCGGGGCCTGGTAGTCAGGCTTCGGGAGGATAGGGGTGGAGCCCGCCACGCGGATCGGCCACCTGACCGTCTGACAGATAGTCCGGTCCGATCGGGACCTTGCCGTGCCCATCAGGGATGTCGAGAATGTAGGTCGGCAGGCAAAGGCCGGAATAGCGCCCCCGCAAGGCCCTGAGGATGGCCTGGCCTTCAGTTATGGTCGTACGGAAATGGCCTGTGCCAGGCGCGTGGTCCGGGTGGTGCAGATAGTAGGGTTTGATCCGGTTTTCGACGAATCCGCGCATCAGGGCACCCAGGGCTTCAGGCGTATCATTGATCCCCTTCAGCAGGACCGTCTGGCTGAGCATGGGCACGCCACCGTCAATCAGCCGTGCACAGGCCGCCCGGGCCTCCGGGGTCAGTTCACGCAGGTGATTGGCGTGCAGGGCGACATAGACCGCCTTGTCGGTGGTCCGGAGCGCCGCCACCAGATCCGGTGAGATGCGGTCCGGATCCACCACGGGAACGCGGGTATGGAAACGCACCACTTTGACGTGGTCGATGACGGCGAGCCGGGCCATCAGGTCTGCCAGCCGCCGGGGCGAGAGGATGAAGGGGTCTCCGCCCGTGACGATCACCTCCCAGATTTCATCATGGTCAGCGAGATAGGCGAGGGCGGTATCCAGAGCTGCGCCGTCCAGGGGCTTCAGTCCGTCTGGCCCCACCATTTCACGGCGGAAGCAGAACCGGCAATAGACGGCACAGGTGTGAGTGATCTTCAGCAGGGCGCGATCTGGATAGCGGTGGACAATCCCCGGGACGGGCGAGAAACGATCATCTCCCACCGGATCAGGGGATTCCTGTCGTGTCTGCACCAGTTCTGCCGATTGCGGCAGGAACTGCAGGCCGATGGGATCGTCCGCCGCCTCGATCAGGTCTGCCATGGCTGGGGTGATTGCCACGGCGTATTGGGCCGCCACACGCGTAAGGCCCGGCAGGCCTTCCGGCGCAATCAGTCCTGCTTCGGCAAGGGCCTGGGGGGAGCGGAGTGTGGCGCGGGCTTCCATGGGGCGCATATGGCCCAGGTCAGGCCTGGGCGCCAATGTCAGACTTTGCCGCCGGCCCGGCGACCGGCGTCCAGAGCACCTGATCGATCCGTTCTGCTCCCACGGCCAGCATGACCAGCCGGTCCAGCCCCAGGGCCGATCCCGAGGCCTGGGGCATGATGGCCAGGGCGCTCAGGAAGTCCTCGTCCACCGGATAGCGCTCGCCATAGATCCGGGCTTTCTCGTCCATTTCGGCGTGGAAGCGTTTCCGCTGCTCCACGGGGTCTGTCAGTTCGCCAAAGGCATTGGCCAGTTCCACCCCGCAGGCATAGAGCTCGAACCGTTCGGAGACCCTGGGATCATGGGCGCACGGCCGGGCCAGGGCGGCTTCCGGAACCGGATATTCGCAGAGCAGTGTGGGGCGGCCCATGCCCAGATGCGGTTCTATTTTCTCGACCAGCACCCGGCTGAAGACATCGGCCCAGGTGTCATCGTCGGCCACGCGGATCCCGGCGGCGACTGCGGCCCCGGCCAGTTGGGTCCGGTCTGTCGTGCCGTCATGGTCGAGGGTCGCAAGCAGATCGATCCCGGCCCGCTCATGGAAGGCCTCTGCCAGGGTCAGCCGCTCGGGCGTTGCAAAGGGATCACAGGCCCTGTCGCGGAACCGGAAGGTCTTCGCCCCCGCCGTCTCTGCTGCCAGGGCCATGAGATCGGCGCAGTCGACCATCAACTGCCCGTAATCTTCCTCGACACGGTACCATTCCAGCATGGTGAATTCGGGATGGTGCAGGGGGCCGCGCTCGCGGTTCCGCCAGACCTTGCCCAGGCTGAAGATCTTTCTCTCCCCCGCCGCCAGCAGGCTCTTGCAGGCGAATTCCGGCGAGGTGTGCAGATAGAGGGGTGCGCTGCCGCCATCGAGGCTCAAGGCCCGGGTGGCGAAGGCATGGAGATGGGCCTCATTTCCCGGCGAGACCTGCAGGGCGGCAACCTCGACCTCCAGGAAGCCATGGGTATCGAACCATGACCGGATGGCCCGGTTAATCCGGTTACGGGCCACCAGCATCGGCCGACGGTCGGCATGCCGGTCGGGGCTCCACCAGGGGGAAGTTTGCGGCTCAGACACGAGAAGGGCCCATGAAAGGCGTGGAGTCTGTCCACGCGACTGGAGATTTCAGGCGCAATCGTATAGGTGCGCGGGAACTGATTTGTTTAGCACATTCGCGCCCGGTTCCTGAGGCCGCGCGAAGAGACGAGGAAGATCGCCGTGAAAGTCGCCGCCAGCTCTCTGCGTAAAGGCTCCGTCGTCGATATGGAGGGCAAGCTCTATGTCGTTCTGACCGCCGAAAACATCCACCCTGGCAAGGGCACGCCGGTGACCCAGCTGAACATGCGCCGGATCTCCGACGGGGTGAAGGTGTCGGAACGCTGGCGCACAACCGAGCAGGTCGAGCGGGCCTTCGTCGACGACCGCAATTACAATTTCCTTTATCAGGATGGCGAAGGCTATCACTTCATGAACCCTGAAAACTTTGATCAGGTGACGGCCACGGAAGACGTGGTGGGCGATGCCTCCCTGTGGCTTGCTGACGGCATGACCGTGACCCTCTCGACCCATGAAGGTGTGCCGATCGCCATGGCTCTGCCTCGCCTCGTGACCCTGGAAATCGCCGAGACGGAACCGGCCGTGAAAAACCAGACGGCGTCTTCGTCCTACAAGCCTGCCATCCTCACCAATGGTGCCCGCATCATGGTGCCGCCTTATATCGCTGCCGGCACCCGGGTCGTGGTCCTGACCGACGACTTCACCTATCAGGAACGCGCCAAGGACTAGGAGCAGGATCCGGGGCGGCTGGGTGGAGACCTTCGACGTCGTCGTGATTGGCGCGGGCGCGGCGGGCATGATGTGTGCCATAGAGGCCGGCAAGCGCGGCCGTCGCGTGCTGGTGATCGACCACGCCAGGGCACCCGGCGAAAAGATCCGCATTTCGGGCGGGGGGCGTTGCAATTTTACCAACCGCAATGTCCGGCCCGAGAACTTCCTCTCGCAGAACCCACGTTTCGCCATTTCGGCCCTGCGGCGCTATCGCCCGGCAGATTTCACGGCCTGGGTAGAACGGCATGGCATTGCCTATCATGAAAAGACCCTCGGCCAGCTGTTCTGTGACGGCTCGGCGAAGGAGATCATTGACGCCCTGCTGACTGACATGCGGATGGCAGGTGTCAGCCTGTGGCTCTCAACAACGGTAACTGACATTACCGGCGGCGAGGGCGGCTACCGGTTGGGCGTCAATGGCGCAGAGGTCGCCTGCCGGTCCCTGGTCATCGCCACGGGCGGCAAGTCCATCCCGAAAATGGGAGCGACCGGGTTCGGCTATGATGTGGCACGGCAGTTCGGACTGGCAGTCACGGAGACCCGTCCAGCCCTGGTGCCGCTGACCTTTGAGGTCGGGCTGCTGGAGCGCGTAAAGGGGCTCACCGGCATCGCCCTGGAAGCCCTGGCCAGGGTCGGCAAGGCGAAGTTCGCCGAGGCCATGCTGTTCACCCATCGCGGCCTGTCTGGCCCGGCCATTTTACAGATCTCGTCCTACTGGCGGGAGGGCGAGGAGATCGAGCTCAACATGGCCCCCGGCGTCGACGCCTTTGTCGCCCTGCGCACCGCCCGCACCGATCAGCCCAGACAGTCCCCCCAGACGGTGCTGGCGACCCTGGTTCCCAGGCGCCTCGCCCAGCATCTGGTCGAGGCCGAAGGATTGAAGGGCAATATTGCCGACTGCTCCGACAAGGTCCTGCGCAGGCTGGCCGACGCGGTCAATCACTGGCGGGTCAAACCTGTGGGCTCTGAAGGCTATCGCACGGCCGAGGTCACCCTGGGCGGAGTGGATACCGAAGGACTGGACAGCCAGACCCTGGAGGCGCGAGCGGTTCCGGGGCTGTTTTTCATTGGTGAGGTGGTGGACGTCACCGGCTGGCTCGGAGGCTATAACTTCCAGTGGGCCTGGGCCAGTGGCTGGTCGGCGGGCCAGTCGGTCTAATTTCTTTTTGACGACAGGAACTGGGCCCGCTCGCTGGGGGTCAGGGTCCGCCAGGCACCTTCGGGCAGGTCGCCAAGGTCCAATGGCCCGATGCGGATGCGGTGCAGGTCCACGACATTCAGGCTCACCAGATCGCACATGCGGCGAATCTGACGATTGCGGCCCTCGGTGAGGATGAAACGCAGGGTCTGGTCGGCGACCATGTCCACCTTTGCCGGACGCAACTGGCGCCGGTCCAGCTGGAGACCATGGCGCAGCATGCCCAGCTTCTGGGTGGTGATGGTGCCGCGAACCTCCACCAGATATTCCTTATCCAGCTCTGAGTCCGGCCCGATGATGGCCTTGGCGAGAACACCGTCCTCCGAGAGGATCAAAAGACCCCGGGACTCCATATCCAGCCGGCCCAGGGGGGGCAGGCTCTTGTCATGGGTAGTCGGTGCCGCGCCCTCGCCGCGCCAGGCCTTGCGGGTCAGCAGGTCGCTGGCCTGGCTCTGGCCGGGCTCGGGGTGTGCCGACACCACGCCTGGGGGCTTGTGGATCACCACGGTGAGGCTGGAGGCCAGCTGGGTCTGGGCCTTGTCAGACAGGATCAGGGTCTGGCCCTGACTGATCTTGCGGCCGGGGTCGGCAACGGTCTCGCCATCTATGCTGACCAGACCGTCGATAATCAGGGATTCGGCCTCGCGGCGGGAACAGACACCGTTCTGCGCCAGCCAGCGATTGATCCGCTGGGGCTCGGCTTCGTCATAGGTGCGGGTCCAGGCCATGGGTCATCCTGGCGCATCTGCGCCGTTGGGGTCTGGTTGTCAGGGTGAAAGAGTCTGACGATGGCTCCCCGAGCAGGACTCGAACCTGCGACAAGTCGGTTAACAGCCGACTGCTCTACCAGCTGAGCTATCGGGGAACATCGTTAGAGGGCGGGCGTATAGACCGCGCCGCCGTGGTGCGCAAGCCAAGTTCGGCTTTCGGGTTGTAGATGAAGCGATCGGGGGCGGTTTCTCAACCCCGGTCATATCGGCGAAGGCCGGTATCCAGGTCATAGGTCACGGCTTGTCCGGAGAGTTCGCGACTCGGGCCCATGGTCTGCTCACAGCTTTATGCCCTGGACCCCGGCCTCCGCCGGGGTGACCGGTGGAGGGAGGGGCCCGGCGCGTGACTTTTTTCAACCGGTCATGCTGGCGGAGGTGGAAAGCTCCTAGTACCCCGCGACCTTGCCGTTGGGCTGGCCCTCGACGATCTGGTCCAGGTATTCCGACAGGCCGTACCCCACCAGATCGCCACATCTGTATTCCGTCATGCCCTCAGTAATACGGGTCTGCAGTTCGACGCCGTCCGGGGTTGTGCGACGGTTGCGCAGGGGGATCAGGGACATGACCTTGCCGGTGACGGCATAGACCTTGCCACCTTCGGTCTTCACGTGAGCCTTCAGGCCGGTCTGATAACCGTTTTCGTCCCATTCGCTATCGATGACGCAGTCCTCGATCAGGTCATAGATCCCGTCGCGGAACACCATGCCGCCCTGACGGGCACCGCCCTTGCCGTCGCCGATGACCGACAGCATCATGCCGAAATCCCGGCCGAAATTCATCGGGCACCAGCGGTACCAGTCAATGGCCTGCCAGTGGCGGGGTCCCCAGGATTTATCCCGCAGGCCATAGCCGGAAATCTCGAACCGCTCATCGCCGATGGTGAAATGACCGCTGGCAGCACAGTGCTGTTCATAGTGAGCCTTGGCGAAGGATTTTTCAGGGTCGATCTCGATGGGCTTGCCGTCGGTCCGCACGGTTTCGCCGCCATACATGGGCGATACGCCCTCATAGGTCAGGTCGATGGTGCAGGGCAGGGTCGGGTTCTCCTTGAAGGCCTTCTTCGGCTCGGCCATTTCGTGGGGCCGGGCGAGAACCAGGGCCTTGCCGGAATAGGTGACCTTCAGCGTCCTGAAGGGTTCGACCACGTCGACCTTCAGACCGCCGGCGTTCATTTCCGAATTATCGGCAATGGTCGGACGGGCGAACATGAAGGCGACACGGCCGTCTGCCAGATACAGGCAGATGGTCATTTCCGCATAATGCTCGTTGGCGCGGTTGCCGATCCGGAACCAGCCTCCGGTCCTCGTCTTGGGGTCAAAGACGTTGAAATACATGCTTTCATTGTAGTTTTTGGCATCACCGGGATCGTGGGTGAATTCATCCTCGGGCGCGAGCCGGGTCGTGAAGCCTGATGCGGGCCTAGCCATCTTTGTCTCCCTGAACCTTGTTTGCGTTCAGCTAAGCGCGGCATGGCTGGAAAGGCAAAGATCAAGATCAAAAAAAAGCCCGGCAGGTGCGCCGGGCTGAAAAAGTTTGTGATGGTGGATGCCTTCAAAGAAGACAGGGACAGACTCTGTTGTGTTGGTTAATCGAATCCTAATTCCAGACTTGTGGGCGGGACTATTTTGCATATTCACTTCACCGGCATAGCAGGGGCAGGCATGAGCGCTGTGGCCCTGATGATGCGCAATGCGGGCCATCAGGTTTCAGGTTCAGACGCCGACGTCTTTCCGCCCATGTCGACCTATGTGGCTGGGCTCGGATTTCCGGTGACCTACCGCTTCGATGCCGCCAACCTGCCACCGGACCTTGATCTTCTGGTCCTGGGGGCCAGCGCCAAGCTGGGGGGCGATGACAACCCCGAAGTGCTTGCGGCGCGGGCACAGGATATTCCCATGACCAGCTTCCCTGAACTGGTAGGGCGGTTTACCGGCGACCGGATCAATACGGTGATTGCCGGGTCGTTCGGCAAATCCACCTGCACAGCCCTGATGGCGAATATCCTCCGGCAGGCCGGCGTGGATGCCGGCTGGATGATCGGTGCCATCTCAGCCTCCCTGCCAGAAACAGGCCATTGGGGCCAGGCACCGGACATGGTCCTGGAGGGCGATGAATACATCATCGGCAATGGCGACCTGCGCTCGAAGTTCGCCCTGTATCATCCGCAGCACCTGCTGCTGACCTCGTTGATCCACGATCACGTCAATGTCTTCCCGACCTTCGCAGACTATGAGGCACCGTTCATCGATCTGCTGAAGGGGCTCCCTGCTGAGGGGCTCTGCGTCCTGAGGGACCATCCGGCGATCCGGGCTGTGGCTCATGAGGCCCGTGCCCGGATCGTCTGGTACGATACCAAGCCCTGTGAGGGCTGGTTCAGTCGCGATGTAACCTATGGCGAGACCTCGACCTTCACCCTGGTCGGGCCGCAGGCGCAGGCGTTCGATCTCACAACCCGGCTGCTTGGGGCCCACAATATCGAGAACATTGTCGGGGTCGGTGCCTATCTGCTGACCCGCGGGCTGGTAACGCCAGAGGCCTTTGCCGAAGGGGTGGCGAGTTTTGCGGGGATAAGACGACGGCTGGATCGCCTCACCGCCCGTTCCCGCGTACCGCTTATCGAAGGGTTTGGTTCGTCCTATGAAAAGGCGCGCTCGGCCATTGAGGCCGTTCGGCTGCATTTTCCGCAACGCCCCCTGACCGTGGTGTTCGAGCCCCACACCTTCAGCTGGCGATCCCGGGATGCGCTGAACTGGTATGACACCGTGTTTGAGGGCGCTGCGCGGGTGCTGATCTGCCCACCGCCCGGTCACGGTGCCGCGAGCCACCAGCAGTCGACTTTTGCCGAAATCCTGGCGCGGACCGCGGCAACGGGTATCCCGACCCTGGGGGTGGAAACGGCTGAGGCGGCCATCGAGGCCCTTTCGCATCTCACAGGTGACGAGATCGTCCTTCTGTTGTCATCAGGGCCCCTGCTGGGCCTTCCCGATGCCCTTCCCGGCATATTCGATCGTCTCTATGGCTAGAGCATGAATGGCCCGGGTAAGCGGGTAATTGGCTCGAAACGGGTCTGCGGTCCTGATCCCGCGCGGTTCTGGTTCCTGGAAGCCTGAAAAGAAAAATTGACCCGATTGCACAGTCAAGCTCAATTATGACACGAGTTTTCGGGCAATATCTGCCTGGATTGAAACCGGGGTGGGCCATGTCTCAGATAGTCAGGAAATTCAGGCACAGACGGGAAAGCATGTACGGTATGTGCATGTTGATCGTCGGCATTATCTCGTGGCCACTTGTTTTCCTCGGTTTGATCGCAGCCTTGGGGTCAAATGATAGCGCTACGATGACTGTAATAGGTGTCTATGTTTTCTACGGAATATTGATCGCGTTATTTCTGTGGATTTCCGCAATCCTTTATCGGGCAAGCGCTTATGGAAACATGATCCTGCTTACC
>CAIYSH010000312.1 GCA_903928755.1 uncultured Alphaproteobacteria bacterium
AAGAAGCGCATGGCCGCGCCGTGCGCCAGGATCGGCAGGGCTTCACGCTCGGCGGTGGTCAGGGGGCGATGGATTTCGTAGCCTGCGACCAGGGCGCGGGCGGCCGTGATGTTGAAGCTGCCATCGGCTTCGAAGCACCAGGCGTTCAGGGCGACGGCAATATCGTAGGCCAGGGCGTCAATGCAGGCGAAATAGAAATCGATGGCACCGGCGAACTGCCCGCCCTGGAAAAACACATTGTCCGGAAAATAGTCTGCGTGAACGATGCCGGTCGGGAGTCCTTCCGGCCAGTTTGCGGCAAAGTATTCCAGATCAGTGGCGAGGGTCGCGGCAAGACCCGGCTTCAGGGATTCCGCGGCAGGGCGCAATCTCTCGAACATGGGGCCCCAGGCGGATTGGCCCAGGTCATTGGCCCGAATTCCCGGATAACCGTTCGATGCCAGGTGCAATCTTGCAAGTCCCTCACCGGCTTCCCGGCATTGGGCGACGCTGGGGCGTCGAACCGAAAGTCCTGGCAGGAAGGTCACGATGGCGGCTGGCTTGCTCCTGATGGTCTGCAGGACCTTTCCAGAGCGGTCAGCCACCGGGGCTGCGCTGGGATACCCATGATCCGCCAGCCAGCTCAGCAGGTTCAGGAAAAATGGCAATTCGTCGGCACGCACCCGCTTTTCATAAACCGTGAGGAAGTAGCGCCCGGTTTCGGTCTCCAGCATGAAGTTGGAGTTTTCGACACCCTCGGCCACGCCCTTGAACGCCAGCGGCGCGCCCAGGTCATAGGACGCCAGCAGGGTCGCAAGGTCTTCGTCGGTGAGGTCGGTGTAAACAGCCATTTGGCGTTCCGATTGGGGGAGGTCGGCCCGCCGGTCAAGTCACTGAAGGACTGAAGGTAAGCCTAGGGCATCCGCGGCAGCTTGAAGCTGACGGTTTCGCGGGCAGCTTCGACCTCGCGGACCGTAACGTCGAAGGCAGAGCTCAGCCTGTCAATGACGCCCTGTACCAGAACTTCTGGTGCCGAGGCTCCAGCCGTGACGCCCACGGTCTTCGCATGATCCATCCAGGCGAGGTCCAGGCTGGAGGCATCGTCGATCAGATAGGCGTTCCTGACCCCGGCCCGCCGGGCAACCTCCACCAGACGCACCGAGTTCGAAGAGTTGGCAGACCCGATCACCAGCACCACATCGCTGCCTTCAGCCATGGCCTTGACCGCATCCTGGCGGTTCGTGGTGGCATAGCAGATGTCTTCTTTGTGGGGTGCCGAGATCGCCGGAAAGCGGTCGCGCAGGGCATTGACGATTTCTGCGGTGTCGTCGACCGACAGGGTCGTCTGGGTGACGAATGCCACATTGTCGGGATTTTCCGGCTCATAGGTCCTGGCGTCCTCAACCGTCTCTACCAGGGTCACGGCCCCCTGTGGCAGTTGGCCCATGGTGCCGACCACTTCGGGGTGTCCCGCATGGCCGATCAGGATGATTTCCCTTCCGGCATCGAAATGTCGACCCGCTTCCACGTGGACCTTGGAGACCAGGGGGCATGTGGCGTCCAGGTAGAGCATGTTCCTGGAACGGGCTTCCGCAGGCACAGCCTTGGGCACCCCGTGGGCGGAAAAGACCACGGGACGATCGACTGGACATTCATCCAGCTCCTCAACAAAAACAGCGCCCAGAGCCTTCAGGCGATCAACCACATGACGGTTGTGGACAATTTCATGGCGCACATAGACCGGCGCGCCATACTTCTCGATCGCGCGCTCAACGATCTGGATCGCCCTGTCTACCCCGGCACAGAACCCTCGTGGGGTGGCCAGAAGTACGGTCAGGGGGCGGGGTGTCGAAACCTGGGAAGACATACGCACAGGCTAAGGCTTCAAAAGCTTCGACGCCAGCCGCGTTGCAGCCGCAATCTTTAGACATTACTAGGGTCCCCATGGCGGGCCTCCCGCTTCATCCCCTTGTCTGGACGACTTCATGCGCCGGTCCCAAATTCTTGTCGCCGCCCTTCTGGGTGCCGCAATCGCCCTGCCGGCCAATACGGCCTTTGCTCAGGGCCGCCAGAGTGATGAAGACCGTCAAGAGCAGGACCAGGCCAAGAAGAAGAAGCGGGACGCCGAATTCGGCGACATCCAGGCCCCTCTGCCCCAGCTGCGGAATGCCGGCCCCTGTCCCTATGTGAAGGTGCTGTACGACGCGGGCAGATATGTCGAGTTCAAGGATGGCAAAGAGGCCTCCGGCAATGTTGGCTATACCGGAGAAATCCAAAGTATTTCAGCCGGTTGTGCCTACAAAGACGATCAGCCGATTACGCTTCAGATGCAGGTCCTGTTCGAACTGGGCAAGGGGCCCCAGGCCGTTGGCGATGGCAAGACCTATCGCTACTGGGTCGCCGTAACACAGCGTAACGAGGCGGTGATTGCCAAGGAATACTTCAACTTGCCGGTGAAATTTCCGGCAGGCAAGGATAGGGTCTACGTGACCGAGGACATCAATCAGGTCGTGATCCCGCGGGCCAAGCTGACCACGTCCGGATCCAATTTTGAAGTCCTGATCGGCTTTGACGTGTCCCCGGAAATGGCGGAGTTCAATCGCCTAGGCAAACGGTTCCGTCTCAATGCCGGATCGGCTACGGCAACGACGAATCAGAAATGACGGATCTGAAGCAGGGCCTGACCCAGGCTGTCTCAGCGGCCTTTGTGGCCCTGGACCTTCCCGCAGACCTCGGACGGGTAACGCCATCCGACCGTCCGGACCTGGCCGATTTCCAGTGCAATGGAGCCCTGTCGGCAGCCAAGGCGGCGCGCCGCAATCCCCGGGAAATTGCCCAGGCCGTTCTTGCGGAGCTTGGGAAGGATTCCAGCCTCGCCACGGCCGAAATTGCGGGTGCCGGCTTCATCAATTTCAAGGTCACCGATCCTGCGCTTTCTGCACGGGCCAACGCGCTGGCGGGTGATCCCCGGGCTGGGGCGGGGCAGGTCGAAACTGTCCGTCGCATTCTGGTGGACTATGGCGGACCCAATGTGGCCAAGCCCATGCATGTGGGCCACCTGCGGGCTTCAATCATCGGGGAATCCCTGAAACGCATCTATCGCTTCCGGGGTGATACGGTTCTGGGCGACGCCCACTTCGGTGACTGGGGCTATCAGATGGGCCTGCTGATCGGCGCGGCCATGGACGAGGTCCCCGAGATCGCCAGTCTGATCAACGGCATCAACCGCTCGAATGAACCTGTATCCGGGGCGCGGGAAGCTGAAGCCGTTTCCCTGTTCGAAAGTCGTATAACCCTGAATGATCTGGACCGCCTTTACCCGGCCGCAGCTGCCAGGGGTAAGGAAGACCCAGACTATCGCGACCGGGCCCGCAAGATCACCGCCGGCCTGCAGGACCGGACACCCGGCTATCTGCTGCTCTGGCGGCATTTCGCCAAGGTGACGCGGGTGGCCCTGGAACGGGACTTTCACGCACTGGGCGTGGATTTCGACCTCTGGAAGGGCGAGAGCGATGTTGAAGACCTGATCGACGCCATGGTCGTCGAACTGGACGCCAAGGGCCTGATCGAGGACGATCAGGGTGCCCGGATCATCCGCGTCGCCCGCGAGGATGACAAGCGCCAGCTACCACCCCTGCTCGTTGTGTCGTCCGAAGGGTCCGCCATGTATGGCACGACCGACCTCGCCACCATCCTTGATCGGCGGCAGAGCTTTGATCCCCACCAGATTCTCTATGTGGTGGACCAGCGCCAGGCCGATCATTTCGAGATCGTTTTCCGTGCGGCCCTGATGGCTGGCTATGCAGCAGAAGGCGGTCTGGAGCACCTCGGCTTCGGCACCATGAACGGCGTCGACGGCAAACCCTTCAAGACCCGCGAAGGCGGTGTGTTGAAGCTGAACGACCTGATCGAAATGACCCGGGAAAAGGCACGCGAACGGTTGAAGGAGGCCGACCTCGGTGCCGAGCTGGATCCCGAGGCCTTCGAGGCCACCGCCCACGCTGTGGCCGTGGCGGCCCTGAAGTTCGCGGACCTGCAGAATTTCCGCGGCACCTCCTATGTCTTCGACCTGGATCGGTTTTCAAGCTTCGAAGGCAAGACCGGACCCTATCTTCTCTATCAGGCTGTGCGGGTGAAATCGGTCCTGCGACGGGCGGCGGAGGCCGGTTATTCTGCCGGTGCCGTGACGATTACGGAAGCTTCAGAGCGAGACCTTGTCCTGCTTATGGACGCC
>CAIYSH010000313.1 GCA_903928755.1 uncultured Alphaproteobacteria bacterium
AGCGTCCAGCAGTTCGCCCTTGTCCTTGAAATGATGATAGGGCGCTGCCGGGCTCACGCCCGCTTCCCGGGCGACGGCGCGCAGGGAAAGGGCAGAGGGACCATCACTTTCCAGCAGGCGACGGGCCGCATCAATCAGGGCACGGCGGAGGTCGCCATGATGATAGGGCCGGGTGTCGGACGCGACGGTGTCTCTCATGGCTGTCACCGTAAGGCCATAATTTCCCGCCGTAAAGTCATCTTGACAATGCTTAGATAACGCCTATCTTAGCATTGTTAAAATAACAACATCCCCACTCCCCTGGGGTCAGACTTAAAAGGTGTGTGTCATGTCTCTCGCGAACTTCGAACGTCTCTTCGACCGGATCATTCCGGCTTTCCTTCTGGCGCTTGGCCTGGGTGTCGCCGCTGCGATGGTGGGGGGCTTCTAGGCTCTCCATCTTCCGGAAAAGAGCAGGGTCCCGAAAGGGGCCCTATTTTTTTGCCTTCAGCCGAATTCAAAGCCATTCAAAAATGCATACCGTACGACGTAAAACGTAACTTTACGCTGCTTAGATAAGGTCTATCTTAGCGTTGTCCAGATGGACGCGGATGCGGATCCCCTGCCCCGCCAAAAGGAGACTTCAGATGACCAGCCGTTCCATTCCCGCCTTCGCCCGCGCCGCAGATCTTATCGTCGCCGTCCTGTTTGTATCCCTGAGCCTGGCCATCGCCGGCGCATCGGCCCTGGTCGGTGCCTGATGGACTCAGCTTCCCCGGTTTCAACGGCCGGGACTTCGGTCACAGATCACGCCAGGGCCTGGTCTGACGCTTGTTCGCCAAGGCCTCGAAAATTGACTTGCTGTCATGGAGACGCCCGAGAATCAGGCCTATCCTGAGTTTGAAGATTTCCCTCAGCCTGGCTGATCGGGATTCATCGCCGAACTCAGGAGGCCCGTCTTCAGAAACAAGCTTCAGTTCATGGGCGCGAAGCTGCGCAGGCGGAGGTCTGGTCATGGAGGTGCTTAGCCACCCACCAACCGGATGGCCGGCGCTTGTGCTCAATGCGGATTTCCGTCCGCTGAGTTATTATCCCCTGTCACTCTGGCCGTGGCAGGATGTGATCAAGGCGGTGTTTCTGGATCGCGTAGATGTCGTTTCAACCTACGACCAGACCATCCGGTCGCCTTCATGTGAATTCCAGCTTCCCAGTGTTGTCGCCCTGAAGACCTATGTGGCCCAGGATCGACCGCCGGTTTTCACACGGTTCAACCTCTTCCTGCGGGATTCCTTCTGCTGTCAGTACTGCCGTCGGGCAGAGGACCTGACCTTTGACCATGTCATGCCCAGGTCCCTTGGCGGCCGCACGACCTGGGAAAACATCGTGACCGCTTGCGCCCGATGCAATTTCATCAAGGGTGGCAAGACACCCGTACAGGCCAACATGCACCCCTTTGTGAAGCCCCGGCGACCCAGCACGTTCGAGCTGCAGGAGCGCGGTCGCAGGTTTCCACCCAACCACCTGCACCAAAGCTGGATGGATTTCCTCTACTGGGATACCGAGCTGGAGGCCTAGAGCCGTCTGCCTTCCAGCAGAACTCCCGGAAGGTGCCCTAGGCGATGTCGAAGCGGACCGTTGACCGTCCGAAGTCGAGGGCCACGGCGTCAAACTGTGCCAGCAGGTCAACCCCCAGTATGATGGAGGGCAGGGTACTCAGGTCCCAAAGCCTGAATATGCTGGCATCGGCGAAAACGACGGGAACATTTCCGAGGGTCAGCCCCCCGAGCCTGAGAAAGGGCAGGTAGCCCATTTCACCCTGGAATTTTTCGCCGACCAGTGAGGTCAGTTCCACCGGTTCCACATGCTGGTGGCCGGCATCGGCCCTGCCCAGCAGCTGCCGGAGGGCGGCATTGCCAATGGAGACCTGGGAACCGGAGTCTATCATGGCCGTCAGCGGTGCCCCGCTCATGTCAGCGTCGACCATGGTGAGTTGGCCGGAGCGTCGTCTGGCCGGCACGACCACGCGATTTGGGGAACTTGTCTCGCGCCTGGAGGGCGAAATCTCCAGGCCCTTGCCTTTGAAATCCAGGACGAGACGGCGGGACTTCAGCCAGTCCACCCCCAGGACACCCCGGGAGTCCTGAGAGGGCATGGGCAGGACGGGGATGCTGACATGTCTCTGGTTCCGGCCGGCAATTTCCAGCTTGTCTACCTGGGCTGTCGGCCGGGGATGACTTCCCACCATGGTCCGGATTGACACCATCGGCCCCGGGAGCAGGCCAAGGTCATCGGCCAGCCCCTTGGAGATGCACGACCTGTTGGCACCGGTGTCCACCAGAAAATCGAAGGGCCCCTGGCCATTGATCAGGACCGGCGCGACCAGTCTGGTCGCCTTGTCCCGCGTGACGGCGACCCGGCTTGCCGGTTCATTTGTTTCGGGCCCGTCCTGCGCCTGTGCCCGGGCAAGGCCCGGATGAGCCAGAACGCCTGCTGCGGCGAGCATATGGGCGAGTGAACGTCGACTGATCGTCATGTCGGGAAACCCTCAATAAGCCGCAGCCTAGTGCCAGTCTCCTCACGGCACAAACCAAAGTGTGCCAGGCGCGGCCTTCAGGACACTGTCGAACGGGCCTCGCGCCACATGGCAAAGAAGGGTGGGCCGTCAGCCCGCGCCCGGTAGGTCTTCACCAGCTCGAACCCGTGGCGCTGATAGAGGGAGACATTGGCCGGGTTGGAGCTTTCGAGAAAGGCATGGCGTCCCTGGGCATCGACCTCCCGCAGACCCGCCGCCAGAAGGCGGGAGCCGACTCCATGGCCCTGGGCTTCCGGACGGACCCCCAGGAACCACAGATAGGCATGGGGGCGGTCCTTGGGATGATTGGTTTCCATGGCCTTGCGCATGGCGATCATCCTGGGCAGCCGGGGCAGGCCGGTCAGGGCTGCAATCCGTGGAAGACTGCGCAGATCATCCAGCAGGGAGCTCGGGCCGAAAGACTCTGAGGGCAGCCAGATCGCTGCGGCCCCCCCGGGTGCCGGACGTTGAACGACCCCCTCCGGCAGGGCGGATCCCAAAAGCAGGCCCTGAAACAGCCGCAGCCTCGCCGCGTCCTGCAGGTGGTCGGGGCGCAGGAACCACAGAAACTGCGGATCCCGCGCAAAGGCGGCTGAAAGGTCTTCTGCCACCTCCCGGACCTGCGCCGGGGTGGCACGGACCGGATTTTCAGCACCCTGGCGCAGGGCGATGATTTCGGCGTCGGTCACAGCTTTTCGCTGATCCTGATGGCGGTCAGGCACCCCGCCTTGATGACGGCAGCCAGGATCGGATAACCGGGTGTCGAGGTGGCACCTGCGGCCATGGCGTGATCCCGGTGGGACAGTTCCTCGGCCCTGAACTGGCTGAGTTCGGCGGCCAGTTCCGGGTCTGTGTCCGCGATCTCGGCGATCTGTCCGGCATAGTGTTTTTCGATCACGCTCTCGACGGCGACCGTGCAGGCGTGAGCTGCCTTTTCGCCCATCAGGGCTGTGCCGGCGCCGAGGGCGTAACCCGCAAGCCGCCAGAGCGGTGCCATGAGGGTAGGGCGGACCTGATGTGAGGTCAGCAGGGCATCGAAGCGGGCCAGGTGCACGGCCTCATGCCCTTCCATTTCGGCGAGCTGCTCAACAATGCTGCCCTTGTCGGGCGCGCCACCCAGCACGGCCCGCTGGCCGCGATAGATATGAACGGCGGCCAGTTCGCCGGCGTGATCAACCCGGAGGATTTCGGCCAGCCTTGCCTTGGCGGCTCCGCGTCCCGGGCGGGCTGGAACAGGTTTCCCGCTCATGACACCGGCCGCCGGCGGGTTGCTGCCATCAGGCTGAGAACGGTCAGCTTCAGGGAGATCAGGACATTGTAGCCCGCCATGGAAATACCAAAGAGCCGCCAGGCCGCCTCGTCGCAGGACGGCGGCCGGATCTTTGCCGTGCCTTCGGCAATCGCCGCGAGCGCCGACAGGTCGACCTTGCCCCCGGACGAG
>CAIYSH010000314.1 GCA_903928755.1 uncultured Alphaproteobacteria bacterium
CCGCCCTGAAGGTCAAGGAAGCGGCCTTCGCCCACATCATCAAGATCGGCCGGACCCACACCCAGGACGCCACCCCCCTGACGCTCGGCCAGGAGTTCTCCGGCTATCGCCAGCAGGTCGGGAATGGCCGTCGCCGCATACAGGAAACCCTGGGTGGCCTCTACGAGCTGGCCCAGGGCGGCACGGCGGTCGGCACCGGCCTCAATGCGCCCATCGGCTTTGCCGAGCTGGTGGCTGCCAAGATCGCCGCCATCACCGGCCTGCCCTTTGTCTCGGCCCCCAACAAGTTCGAGGCCCTGGCGGCCCATGACGCCATGGTCTTCAGCCACGGAGCCATCAATTCCATAGCCGCAGCCCTGTTCAAGATCGCCAATGACATCCGCTTCCTGGGGTCCGGGCCGCGTTCGGGTCTTGGCGAACTGTCCCTTCCGGAAAACGAGCCCGGCTCGTCCATCATGCCGGGCAAGGTCAACCCGACCCAGTGCGAGGCCCTGACCATGGTCTGCACCCAGGTGTTCGGCAACAACGCTACCATGACCTTCGCCGGCGCCTCGGGCCATTTCGAGCTGAACGTCTTCAACCCGGTCATGGCCTACAACTTCCTGCAGTCCTGCCGCCTGGTGTCGGACTCGGCCATCTCCTTCACCGACAACTGCGTGGTCGGCATCGAGGCCCGGGAAGACAACATCAAGGCCGCCCTCGATCGCTCCCTGATGCTGGTCACCGCCCTGGCGCCGAAGATCGGCTATGACGCTGCTGCCAAGATCGCCAAGACCGCCCATAAGAACGGCACCACCCTGCGCGAAGAAGCTGTCGGCGGCGGTTATGTCACCGACGCCGAATTCGACGAAGTGGTCCGCCCGGAAAAGATGATCTCGCCGGGCTGATGGTCCAGCTTGTCCGCCTGACCGACAGCCTGCCGGAAGGCTTCGACGCCCTGATGGCCCTGGCTTCGGAGGAGGGGCACTGGAACATGGCGCGGCTCGCTGATGAGGTCGCGACCGGCGCGACCACCTTCATCGCCCTGCTGGCGGCCATGAGCGCCGGAGACCTGGTCGGGATCGGCGGCATGACCTTTGAACCCGAACCTGCCCTGGAGCCCGCCATCCGCATGCGAAGGCTCTATGTGGTGCCGTCCGCCCGCCGTGAGGGTGTCGCAAGAACCATTGTTTCGGCCCTGCTGCAGGAGGCCTGGGATCAGGTGGATCTGGTGACGGTCCGCGCCGGATCGAAGGACGCCGGCCGGTTCTGGGCGACCCAGGGTTTTTCCGTGGTGGAGGGCTTGCCCTGGTCGCACCAGGCGCGGCGGTCAGGTCAGGCCTGACCTACATCTTCCGGGCGACAGCGAAGTCGGCCAGGTCTTCCAGGGCTGGCCGCCAGCTGTTGGCACCTGAAAAGTCCGCCAGGGCCGCCTTGGCGGCAGCGGCGTAGTCGGCGGCCAGATCCAGGGTCGCCTTGTCGGAGCCGGTTTCGACGATCAGGGCCCTCGCCTTCTGGAAGTCTTCGTCGGTCTGTTCGCGGCGGCCCACCGTGCGGTCCCAGAAGGCCTTCTCGGTGGCAGC
>CAIYSH010000315.1 GCA_903928755.1 uncultured Alphaproteobacteria bacterium
GGGCACCCGCGAACTCGCTCCGACGACCGAAGAAGGATGGGAGGCCCTTGAAACCTCTGCAGCCGTCCTGATCGAAGCCGGAAACATGCTGCAACTCCCAGGCCGACCGCGTGATCCCGAGGGCAACTGGAACAAGTATGCCCAGGATCTTTCCCTGCGGGCCGCAGAAGGCAAGGCGGCGGCCTTCAAGCATGACAAGCAGGCTGTCTTCGAAACTGGTGCCCGGATTTTTCAGGTCTGCGAGGCCTGTCATGCTGAATATGTGATCGGCCCGCAGATCAAGTCGACCGGCCCGGCCAAGGGGGACCCGCTGCCACCCTGGCCGTCGGACCTGGGGCCAAAGAAGTAGCGGCGTCGCAACATACCCGAAATCTTTCGGTATCAGAATTGTGCCACAATGGCTTTGGATCCTGATGGCGTTCTGTCAGGAAAGACGTAAATATGCCTGTGGTTGAACCGACTTTGGAGGGAACATGTCCAAGAGACTTCTGAGGGCCGCATTGGTTGCGACGGCCGTAGCCGGTGCCCTGGGCCTTGGCTATGTTGGCCTGCGAGGCCCTGTTGCCGCAACTGCCCAGGCGGATGATGCCGTGGTTGTCAGTCCGACCAAGGTCGACAATTTCCGTCTTTCCGATCAGAACATGGAATCCCATGAACTCTACCGCATGGCAGACGCCTCTGCGGTCGTGATCATTACCCAGCAGAATGGCTGTCCGGTGAGCCGGAATACCGCCTCGTCCATGAAGGCGCTGCAGGCAGCCTTCAAGGGCAAGGGTGTCGAGTTCCTGATGCTGAACTCCAACCCCCAGGACACCCGTCAGGAAATCGCGGCGGAAGCCAAGGAATACGGCATGGACATGCCGATCCTTGCGGATGCGAACCAACTGGTCGGTGAGCAGCTCGGCGTCACCCGCACGGCGGAAGTCATCATCCTCAATCCCAAGACCTGGACCGTCATCTATCGGGGACCGGTGGATGACCGTGTCACCTATGAGCGCCAGAAGGCCAAGGCTTCGGCGACCTGGGCCGCAGATGCCCTGAACGCCTTCCTGGCCGGCAAGCCCGTTGCGGTGGAACGTCAGCCTGCTGTCGGCTGTCTGATCAACTTCCCTGACCGTGGCCAGCCTTCAGCGGTCAACATCTCGTATTCCAAAGTCATCGCACCGATCATCCAGGATAAATGCGTCGCCTGCCACCAGCCCGGTGGCATCGGCCCCATGCCGTTTACCAGCTATCAGCGGATCAAGAGCATGGCGCCCATGATCCGTGAAGTCATCCGGACAGAGCGTATGCCGCCCTGGCGTGCCGATCCGGATGTGGGCAAGTTCCATGGCGATCGCAGCCTGAGCTCCGAGCAGATCAAGCAGATGGTCCACTGGATCGAATCCGGTGCTCCCCGTGGCGAAGGGGAAGACCCCATTGCCGCCGTGGAATATCATGCTTCGGAATGGCCGCTGGGCAAGCCTGACCTGATCCTCGACATCCCGGCCTACGACATCCCGGCGACGGGTGTGGTGGACTATCAACGGCCCTTCGTCCTGAACCCGCTCAAGGATGGCAAGTGGCTTCGTGCATCGACCATCAAGGTGGAGAATCGCCAGTCGGTCCACCACATCCTTACCGGCTATATCAATGACGCGCCCAAGCCGGGCCAACCAGCCAATGAAAGCCGCTGGGGTGTTTCGGTCGGCGGGTATGCCGTGGGTGCCGAGTCCATTGTCCAGCCTGCCGATACAGGTGCCTACATCCCACCTGGGGGTGCCATCGGCTTCCAGAACCACTACACGCCGTTCGGCAAGGCCGTGACCGAGAAGTCCCAGATTGCCCTTTATTTCTATGACAAGACGCCAAATCTGGTCATGCACAACTCGGTCGTCCTCAATCCGAATATTTCCATTCCGCCCAATGTCGAGAGCTGGAAGCAGTCGGCCTATATGACCTTCCCGAAGGATGCGATCCTGCACGGTGCCTTCCCGCATGCGCACTATCGCGGGGCGTCCTCACAGCTCTGGATCAAGTATCCTGACGGCAAGCAGAAGCTGCTGCTCTCCCTCTCGCACTATGATTTCAACTGGCAAAGGGAGTTCGAGTTCGCCGAGCCCATAGCGGTCCCGGCCGGCTCCAAGCTGATTGCCATCTATACCTATGACAATTCCAAGCGGAACCCGGCCAATCCGGATCCAACCCGCACGGTGCCATGGGGCGACCAGTCCTTTGACGAGATGCTCTATACC
>CAIYSH010000316.1 GCA_903928755.1 uncultured Alphaproteobacteria bacterium
AGCGGAATGACATGGTCACCCGGCTTGACCGAGGTAACGCCTGGCCCGACCTCAAGCACAATACCAGCCCCCTCATGACCCAGGATTGAGGGGAAGATGCCTTCCGAATCCAGACCATCCAGGGTGTAGGCGTCGGTATGACAGATCCCGGTGGCCTTGATCTCCACCAGGACTTCACCGGCGCGGGGACCTTCGAGGTCAACCTCGACAATTTCCAGGGGCTTTCTGGCTTCGAAAGCCACGGCGGCACGGGTCTTCATTGCAGGATCTCCGATCAGGTGGGGCGAAGATGTCGAGGGTCGTTGCCGGTGGCAAGCACAGACCGCCCCGCCCCCCTATCCATTCGCGACAGCCCGGCAGATTTCACCGGGATCGAGAGGGCCGCTGATCACCGGAAAATGACCCCACAGTGTCAATTGCCGGAATTTCAGGCCCATCAAGGCGCAATTGAGGCGAAGACATTTCACTCAACCGGAAGGATTGAAACAATTGGACTTGCCCAGTCCTTGCAGTGCGAAGCCGCGGTCCCGTGCCTACTTCGACACATGGACCGGCGGGACTCCCCCGCAAACTGCAGGAGATGGCAATGCAACTAACAGGAATATCAAATGGTTATGGTCCACCGGGGGTTCAGCGAGCCCTGGCGGATCTGTTCACCAAGGCCACAGGCGGACCCCAGGGCGCTGGGCAGGTCTTGCCGGGCGCAGACCAGGATTCAGATGGTGACGGCCCGCCACCGCCGCCGCCGCCCAGGTCCAGCGGGCAGGCCTCAAGCCAGTTTGCCTCCAGCACCCTGGCAAGTCTGCTGAGCGTCCAGCAACAGCCCAGCGCCTCGGACTTTGCTGCCAAGCTGATCGGTCAGGTAGACAGCAATGGAGACGGCAGTCTCAGCCTTGATGAGATCAAATCCGTTCTGGAGAAGGCTGGGCTTACAAAGACCTCGGCAACCACGGATACCAGCGCCGGTGAGTCCCTGGCCAAGGCTTTCGGAAAGCTCGACAGCAATGGCGACAGCAAGCTGGATACCAGTGAGCTGGCCAGTGCCCTCGAGACCCTGATGAAGGCGCATCATGGCCACCGCCATGGACCGCCACCGCCGCAAGACACGGCGAGCGCGACACAGACGGCCACCGCCACAGTGACAGCTCCGGCGGCTGCCTCCGGCGGCTAGAGGGGTAACCTGACCCTGGCCGTCAGTCCTGTCGGGCTGGCGGTCAGGACCACATCACCGCCATGGGCCCGGGCGATGGAGCGCGCCACCGCCAGACCCAGGCCAACCCCGCCACCATCGAGGGTCCTGGCGCTGTCGGCCCGATAAAAGGGCGTAAACACCCGCTCCAGATCCGCAGGCGCCAGACCGGGACCACGATCCGTGATGTCGACAATCGCTTCGGCTCCCTGGGCCGAAAGTCGCAACCTGGCTTCCCCCCCATACTTGACGGCATTGTCGACCAGATTGCCGAACAGCCGGGTCAGACCAAGACTGTCGGCCGTCACCGTGACCGTTGCACCGTCTTCCAGACTGACGGCCTGCCCCATCTGGGCCGCATCATCCACCAGACATTCCAGAATGGAGCGCAGGTCCACCTGCTCGCGCGGCTGACCGGCGCTGGCATCATGAATGAAGGCCAGGACCGAAGTGATCATCTGCTCCATCTGGGCGACGTCAGTCAGGACAGCAGCCTTCAGGGCCGGGGGGGCAGATTCCAGCTTGAAGCGAATGCGGGAGAGAGGCGTGCGCATGTCATGGCTGATGGCCCCGACCATGCCGGTCCGGTCTTCGATATAACGCTTGAGCCGCGCCTGCATGTCGTTGAAGGCCCGTGCCGCTGCGCCGATTTCAGCGGGCCCCGTCAAGGGCAGAATGGCACCGCTGGGATCCCGGCCAAGCGCCTCGGCGGCCCGGGCAAAGGCACGGACAGGTTCAGTGATCCGTCTGGCAAACAGATAGCCCAGAGGCACGGTCAGCAGAATGCAGCCGACCAGCCAGATCGCCAACCGCCTGTACCAGGGGTCGGAAAAGGGATCAGGCTCAGGCTCTACGACCGTCCACCGACCGTCAGCCCTGTGCACGGCAGCGACGAAATTGTTCATCAACACACCTTCACCGGACCTCATCATGCTTCGCCGTGTTGCTATGCGCAGCTCAAGGGGAGGCGGCCCCTCACCAAAGCGGGGGCGCCCGCGACGCCAGGGGTCGGCCGGGGGCTTGATGATCAGCACCACCTCGTCGGGCGGGACCTGCAGAAGCCCGGCCAGATTCAGGATCAGTCCCTCCCTTGCCCAGGGTGGTGGAGGATGGTCCGGCCTGGGGGCATCCACCGCGATTGACCGAACAAGAGGGTTTCCGGCCCGGGGGGCCAGGCTACCGCCCTTCAGGGCCTGGGCGATTTCTTCCAGCCGGTAAATGGCCCGCGGCGGCGGTGGGGTCATGACCAGCATGGCGAAGGTCAGGACCTGGGCGATCATCAGGGTGAAGATCAGCAGACCCATGAGCTGAAGGGCAATCGGTGCCCCTTGTCGGGTCGGGTAAGTCGTGCCGGTCATGCCCGCGTTACCCGGGCATCGAACAGATACCCTGCCCCACGGTAGGTGCGGATGATCTCCTGGGATGCACCGTCACTTAGCTTGCGCCGGAGGCGACTGATCTGGACATCGATGGCCCGATCAAAAACGTCAGCATCATTGCCCCTGGCGGCTGCAATCAGCTCGTCCCGGGACAGTATGCTTTGGGGATTGGCAAGAAAAACGCAGAGGAGGGCATATTCGCCCGCCGTCAGGATGACATTGACCCCTGCGGGGGTTTTCAGGCTGCGACGCAGGCCGTCGAGGGCAAAGCCGTTGAAATAGGTTGTGCGGCCCCTGGGCACCGCATCGGCTTTACGGTCCTCCCGGCGGCGAAGGACGGCGCGCACCCGGGCAAGAAGTTCACGGGGGCTGCAAGGCTTGGGGAGATAATCGTCAGCCCCCAGTTCGAGGCCAAGAATGCGATCCATCGCCTCGCCCATGGCTGACAGGATGATGATGGGGGGGCCACCTGTTTCCGAAAGGCGGCGACATATGCTCAGCCCATCTTCACCCGGAAGCATGACATCCAGAACAATCAGGTCAACCGCCGCCTGCTGCAGGATCTGCTCCATTTCCGGGGCATCTGCCGCAACCGTCACGTCATAGCCGTGCTCGCCGAGGTAATCGGCAATGCCGTTCCGCAGCTCATCATCGTCATCGACGATGAGGATGTTTGGATTGGGATTGTTTTCTTGGGGCATGGCGGCTGTCAGAAAGGGAGAACGGGCGAGCCTAACGACAGCGCGCCCGTCTTGCCCAGCCTGATCGGGGCCTGATCAGGGATGAGGCGGCGGGCCCATCATCATGTGGGGGCCGTCTTCGCCGCCACGACCACCTGGGCCACCCCGCATACGCGTCAGGGCGTCAAACACCTGCTGCTGGTCTGGGCCGAGCGCCGCATAGAAGCTGCGGACAGCCGCGTCCATCCTGGCGTGCCTGGCTTCCCTGGAGGCCCTCTGCTTGCCCTCCATATCGAGACGCTGCAGGACCCCGCCGGGAGCAGGCTGTGCCTTGTCCATGCCCGACGGCGACGACGGCGGTGCCATGGCGCTTTCGAAAGCCTGCCATGCAGCTTCCTGATCAGGCCGCAGGCGCAGAATGACGTGCATGTCCTTGGCCCTCTGGGCCCGGTGTTCGGCCCGGGCCTTCTCCATTTCCGGCGAAGGCGGACCCATCATCCGGGTCTGCATCATGATCATGGCAGGGGGCGGCCGGTTGTCCATCTGGGCCAGGGCAGGGGCCGGGGCGGCAAAGGCGGCGACCGCCAGGGTGGACAGAACGATGTGTGGTAAAAGTCTTGGAAACACGGGAATCCTCCGGTCGGGTTGACGAGTCATACTGACACGGACGCCGGCAATTATGATTTCGGCCTCTGAGGCAATTCTGAAACAGTCTGGACACGGAACCGCCGCCAGGGTCCCCGTCCAAAACCGTGAAGGGCGTCCCGGAGGAAGTCGCAAGACACTGATCAGGGGGCCGTGGGCGGTCGCCGAAGCCTTGCGCTGACCTGGCGAAGGCCGGCCAGAATGGCCTTGGCACCCTCACTGTCGCGGGAAGACTCTGAATTCAACAGCAGCCGGAAGGCATTCAGGTAGATGGAAATA
>CAIYSH010000317.1 GCA_903928755.1 uncultured Alphaproteobacteria bacterium
GGCATTGGCCCGGTTCCCGCCGTGGAGCGTCTGTTCGCCCGCACGGGTATGGGCTGGGATGACATCGACCTGGTGGAACTGAATGAGGCCTTCGCACCCCAGGTCCTCGCCGTCCTGCGCGGTTGGGGCTGGGACGAACGCGACCGTCTGAACGTCAATGGATCGGGGATTTCCCTGGGCCACCCCATCGGCGCCACGGGCGGCCGGATCCTGGCCAACCTGCTGCGGGAGCTGCAACGGCGGGATGGTCGCTACGGCCTTGAGACCATGTGCATCGGCGGCGGCCAGGGCATTGCCGCCATCTTCGAACGCGCCTGATCGTGGACCTCAAGGCCACCCGGTACGAGATTGCGGACGGCGTGGCCGTGGTCACCCTGGCGCGACCCAAGCGCCGCAATGCCTGGACCGGGCGGATGCACACCGAATACCGCTGGATCCTGGCCCAGGCCGATCAGGATCCGGCCGTGCGGGTGATCGTCGTGACCGGGGACCCTGATGGCCAGGCCTTCTGTGCCGGGGCTGACCTTGGTGCGCTCGACGGCCACGCGGAAAAGGGTCGCTATGACAGCGGCACTGACGAGACCATTTCCATGCCGGGTTTCGGGGTTGACCCGGCCTTTGATGCGACCTTCGCCTATCATTTCGGGGTGGGAAAGCCGATTATTGCGGCGATCAATGGTCCGGCGGCCGGGGTGGGGCTGGTGCTCGCCGCCTTTGCCGACCTCCGGTTCTGCGTGCCCGGGGCCAAGTTCACTGCGGCCCACGGCCGGTTCAACTTCCCCGCAGAGTTTGGTCTGTCCTGGGTGTTGCCAAGGATTGTCGGCCTGACCCACGCCAATGACATCCTGCTTTCAAGCCGGACATTTACCTCGGAGGAAGCCATGTCGATGGGCTTCCTCAACCGGCTGGTTCCGCCACAGGACCTGATGGCCCAGGTGCTGGACTATGCGCAGGCCCTGGCCCGCAATGTCGCGCCAGGTTCGGCCCGGGAGTCCAAGCGACAGATCTATCGCGATCTGCACCGCGATGCAGCGTCTTCGGTGATCGCAGCCGAGCGCCTGCTGGAAGCCATGATCCGGGAGCCCGACTACAAGGAGGGCGTCCGGGCCTGGACTGAAAAGCGCCCTGCGGCCTGGACCGGGGGATGACCCGGGAGGAGCTGGCGGGACTGCTGGACGACCTCGCCCCGGATCTGGCTGTCCTGTCCCATCCCTGGCGTCTGATCGGCAGCGCCGCCCTTATGGTGGCGGGCGTGGATTGGCCGTCCTGTGATGATGTCGACATACTGACGACAACCGAGGGAGCCCGGGCGTTGGAAGGTATCTGGTCCGATTGTCGGGATCACGGCTTCCAGCCTGATCGTTCGGCACCCTTCCGGTCGCGGTTTTCCCGTTACCGGTTCGGCCAGGCGCGGGTTGAGGTCATGGGTGATCTCGAGATCCGGCGACTGGACGGCTGGACCCTGCTGGATCCGGGGCCCCTCAGCCTGCATCAGTTTGGCGGTGGCATGTGGCCGGCCCCGGGGCTGGATGACCAGAAGCGGATCCTGCAGACCTTTGGCCGCCCCAAGGACCTGGAAAAAGTCGCCATGCTGGCCGGAGTCGTGTCCGCCCGCCGACGGTAGGGTGTTGAGTTTCCGTCGCGCCTCGTGTAGATGCCGCGGCTTCTAGAGTTTCGCCTCCTCCGCCAAGGGGAGGCGGGTTCGGGGGTTCGCCCCCGATCCTGTCCATGAACTGCGAGGTTTCCGGGGTCACCGGAGACCATAATCGGCGGAAGAGCCCTTCCGTGATCGTGGGGAGACGGGGAGATGAGGTTTCCAGTGGCCCCGCGTATTCGCGCATGGGTGTCGGAGACTGCGGCTTCTCAAGGACAGGCTGATCTTCGGGTCCGGATTCCGGGCCTTAAGATCCTATTGCGGCTTCGGGAATTGTCCCGAGGTCGGACCTGAGTATGGAGACCGCAATGGACCGCGCTCAAAAGCAGGTTTCGATCGAGACGCTCAAGGGCGTTTTCGAAGAGGCCGGCGCCGTGGTCGTGACCCACAATCTGGGTCTGACTGTTGCGGAAATGACCGATCTTCGGGGCCGCCTCCGCAAGGAAGGTGCCCATCTGAAGGTGGTGAAGAACACCCTGGCTCAAAAGGCCTTGGCCGGTTCGATCGGTGAGGCGGGCGACGCCCTCTTCACCGGCCCCGTGGCCATCGCCTATGCGCCGGACCCTGTTTCCGCCGCCAAGGTCGCAACCCAGTTCGCGAAAGAGAACGACAAGCTCGCCATCATCGGCGGCTTCATGGGTAAGGACATTCTGGACAACAAGGGCATTGGGGCGCTCGCCACCCTGCCTTCGCTGGACGAACTCCGCGGCAAGCTCATCGGCCTTATCCAGGCACCTGCGACCAAGATCGCCGGCGTCCTGCAGGCCCCCGGAGCGCAGATCGCGCGTGTCCTGTCGGCTTATGCCGCCAAAGACGCCGCCTGATCGGTATTTCCCAGATAACCAACCTCATCACCTAAAGGATCAAACCCTATGTCTAAGCTTGAAAAGCTGGTCGAAGACCTCTCCGCCCTGACCGTTCTGGAAGCTTCGGAACTCTCGAAGCTCCTCGAAGAAAAGTGGGGCGTTTCCGCCGCCGCTCCCGTCGCCGTGGCCGCCGCCGCCGCCGCCGCTCCGGCCGAAGCTGCTGAAGAGCAGACCGAGTTCACCGTTGTCCTGACGGATGGCGGCGAAAAGAAGATCAACGTGATCAAGGAAGTCCGCGGCGTCCGTCCGGACCTCGGCCTGAAGGAAGCCAAGGACCTGGTCGAAGGCGCGCCTCAGAACGTCGTCGAAAACGTTTCGAAGCAACAGGCCGACGAAGTCGCCAAGAAGCTTACCGAAGCCGGCGCCAAGGTCACCATCAAGTAAGACAGACGCTTCCAGCGTCATGTTTTGAAGCAGGCCCGGGGGGAAACCGCCGGGCCTGTTTTTTATGGCTCAAGGCCCCAGTCCACCAGGATTTCTTCCGGTCGGGTCAGGGTCGAACCCTGGCCGGCGGGCCGGCCCGTCTCGGGCATGCCATTGATTGCCCAGACCAGGGTGCGTCCGTCCTTCAGATTCCAGAACAGGCCGGTCATCCAGCCATAGGCGTCGCCCAGATGGCCTCGCCAGTCCGCACTCCCGGGGCCGAAGAAGGCGTCGCCTGTTGGGCCAGGGCGGCCTGTGGGGGTCTGCATGCCCAGGCCATAGCCCTGGAACACCCCTTCATCGGTCTGGCCGTTCGGGTGAACCGGGTCGAGGCTCCAGGCCGGGGTTACCATTCGGGAGAGACTCCCGGCGTCCATCACCTGACGACCGCGCCACCTTCCCCCCGCGGCGAAGGTCTGCGCCAGGCGGTCCATATCCTGGAGGCTGAGGCGAAGGCCTCCCAGTGGCGAGGTCAGGAAACCGTTTTCGCCAAGACGATAGTCAGCAAGATTCACCTCCGGAACGTCCTTGGCCTTAGCCAGGAAGAGGTCAGGGAAGGGCGGTGGCGGCGCGTCGACCTGGGGCGTCCAGGCACCATTCAGCCAGCGCATGCCCGCCGCCGCCTTGGCGCGTTTGGCGGCGGAGACGCTGCTCCAGTTATAGCCGATGTCCAGACCCATGGGCGCGAACAGGCGCTCATGCATCAAGAGGTCGAACCTCTGACCGCTCAGGGCTTCGGCGATCTGGGCCAGGAGGGCGAAGTTCACGTCGGCATAGGTGAACCAGACGCCGGGACGATAGGCGGCAGGGCCGAACCACTGACCTTCATCAAAATGCCGGCCGCCAGCCAGGAAGGCCTCACTCAGCGAGTGGCCGAGGGGCACGGGATAGCTGGGGCCGTTCCGCAGGCCGCTGGTATGGGAAAGCAGCATGCGCGGCGTGATCGGCGTGTCCGGAAATGCAGGATGCCGCAGCCGGAAGCCAAGATGGTCCGATGCGTCGGAGTCCAGGCTTACGCCCTTGACCGAAAACAGGGGGAGGATCGCGACCGTGGCGATCATCTTCGAGACTGAGGCCACCCTGAACGGAGCATCCAGGGTGAAGGGCCTGAAGGCACCTTGCGGACCCCAGGCGCGGCCGATGGCCAGCTGTCGCAGGACGCGGCCTTCGGGCCCCCTTGCGATCAGGCCGGCGCTGAGCATTCCCGGCCCGGCCGCTGGGGCAACAAGGCCTGTAGGTGGGGCTTTTGCTGCAGCAAGTCCAAGTCCGGCAAGACCGAAGGTGACCGTTCGGCGGTGCGGAGCGTGAGACATGAAGGCCTCCTGATGACGGCGACAGCAGTGCGACTCAGCTTGGCTAGACCGGATTGCGACGGGTGGGCGAGGGGGTTTCTCAAAAAAAACTGTGCAGAGGGCTTTTCTTCCGTGAGTAAAACCCCTAACTGGGCGGCTCCGCAAAATCCGGCTTCGCTCTAGACGCGATTCTGCGTGCGCATACGTTCCGAGGCATGGCCCGTTACCCTCCGGCCATGCGAGGGAATGCCCCTGGCGTTGTTAGGGGTTCCAGTGTCCGGCTCCCGTCTGGGGGTTGAGGGTGGACACGGGATATTGAAACGACCTGACAGGCGGAAACCGTTCCGTGTGTCGCTCAAGGGAAAAAAATGGCTCAGTCCTTTACCGGCAAGAAGCGGATCCGTCACTCATTCGGCCGCATCCCCGAAGCCGTGCAGATGCCGAACCTGATCGAGGTTCAGCGTTCGTCCTATGAACAGTTTCTGCAGAGAGAGACCCGTGTGGCGGATCGCCGCATCGAGGGCATCGAAGCCGTCTTCCGGTCGGTCTTCCCGATCAAGGACTTCAACGAACGCGCTGTGCTGGAATATGTCTCCTACGAATTCGAGGAGCCCAAGTACGACGTCGAAGAGTGCGTTCAGCGCGACATGACCTATGCGGCGCCGCTGAAGGTCAAGCTTCGTCTGATCGTGTTCGAAACCGATGAGGAAACCGGCGCCCGCTCCGTGAAGGACATCAAGGAGCAGGACGTCTATATGGGCGACATCCCGCTCATGACGGAGAAGGGCACCTTCATCGTCAACGGCACACAACGGGTCATCGTTTCGCAGATGCACCGTTCGCCCGGCGTGTTCTTCGACCACGACAAGGGCAAGACCCACTCCTCCGGCAAACTTCTGTTCGCCGCCCGGGTCATTCCCTATCGTGGTTCCTGGCTGGATTTCGAGTTCGACGCCAAGGACATCGTGTTTGTCCGCATCGACCGTCGCCGCAAGCTGCCGGCCTCGACCTTCCTGATGGCGCTGGGCATGGATGGCGAGGAAATCCTGTCCACCTTCTATGAAAGCGTTCCCTTCGAAAAGCGCGAAGGCGGCTGGGCGACGCCCTACAAGGCTGAGCGCTGGCGCGGCGTGAAGCCGGAATATCCGCTGGTCAACGCTGAGACGGGTGAGGAAATCGCTCCGGCAGGCCAGAAGGTTTCGGCCCGTAATGCCAAGAAATTCGCCGATGGCGGGCTTGCGACCCTGCTCCTGCCGCCAGAGGCCCTGACCGGCCGTTATATGGCGCGCGACCTGGTCAACATGGAAACCGGCGAAATCTATGCCGAAGCCGGTGATGAACTGGACGTTGCCCTCATCCAGGCCCTGGCAGACCAGGGGTTCAACACCCTCGACGTGCTTGACGTCGATGAGGTGACCATGGGTGCCTACATGCGCAATACCCTGCGCGTGGACAAGAATTCGTCCCGTGAAGACGCCCTGTTCGACATCTATCGCGTCATGCGCCCCGGCGAGCCGCCGACGGTGGAAGCTGCTGAGGCTATGTACAAGTCGCTGTTCTTCGACGGCGAGCGTTATGACCTGTCTTCGGTCGGCCGCGTGAAGATGAACATGCGCCTTGAGCTGGACTGCCCCGATGATGTCCGCGTGCTGCGCAAGGATGACGTCCTGGCCGTTCTGAAAACCCTGGTCAGCCTGCGGGATGGCCGTGGCGAAATCGACGACATTGACAATCTGGGCAACCGCCGGGTCCGTTCGGTCGGCGAACTGCTGGAAAACCAGTATCGTGTCGGCCTCCTGCGGATGGAGCGGGCCATCAAGGAGCGCATGAGCTCGGTCGATATCGACACGGTCATGCCGCACGACCTGATCAATGCCAAACCTGCCGCTGCGGCTGTCCGGGAGTTCTTCGGATCTTCCCAGCTTTCGCAGTTCATGGACCAGACCAACCCCCTGTCGGAAATCACCCACAAGCGCCGTCTTTCGGCCCTTGGTCCGGGGGGACTGACCCGCGAGCGTGCCGGCTTTGAAGTCCGCGACGTGCACCCGACCCACTATGGCCGGATCTGCCCGATCGAAACCCCGGAAGGCCCGAACATCGGTCTGATTGGTTCGCTCGCGTCGTTCGCTCGAATCAACTCGTTTGGTTTCATCGAGACTCCCTATCGCCAGGTCGTCAACGGCAAGGTCACCAACAAGATTGACTACCTGACCGCCAGTGACGAGGATGAGCACATCGTCGCTCAGGCAGGTTCGCCAGTCAATGCCGACGGAACACTCGCCGAAGAGCGTGTACTGGTTCGAATCAAGGGTGGAGAGGTCGACACCGTTCCCGCGAACCGCGTGGACTATATGGATGTCTCACCGCGCCAGATGGTGTCAATCGCGACGTCTCTCATTCCATTCCTCGAGCACGATGATGCGAACCGCGCACTCATGGGTGCCA